>NZ_AJRE01000044.1:0-22473 GCF_000296955.1 Streptococcus sp. GMD4S | reverse complement strand
GGGCGAAGTGCTTTAGACAAGTGTGTGATGTGAGTTGCCTTGATAGAAAGTTCTCCCATATCTGTACGCATGACTTCACCTTCGACACCAAGGAAGTCACCGAGGTCTGCTTTTTTGAAGATTTCGTAGTTTTCTTCACCAACAGCATCTTTACGAACGTAGATTTGGATTTGACCTTCTCGGTCTTGAAGATGGGCAAAGCCGACTTTCCCTTTTCCACGTTTGGTTACTAAGCGTCCAGCGATAGTAGCAGTTTCATTTAATTCATGTAATTGTTCTTTATCAAGTTCTGCAAATTTGTCTTTAAGCTCTTGTGAGTTAGCAGTACGTTCAAAACGTTTTCCGAAGGGATCGATTCCTTGTTCACGGAGCGCAGCCATTTTTTCACGGCGAACGATCTGCTGGTCATTTAGTTCTTCCATATGTTCTGTAGACATGGGTTCCTCCTAATTTTACTCAAAATTTGATACGATGAGTCATTTTTTGCGATACTCCCATTTTATCATAAATAGCAGAGAAATTCACGGATATTCTTTGAAAACTAAAAAGAACTTGACTATTAAGATCAAGTTCCATTATTTTCTTTGATAGGAAGTGTCATTCCATCTTTCCAGAGTGAAGATTTCAAAATCATCGGTCTCTAAAACTGTCAGACTAGCATTTGCCAAGCCTCCATCTTTGCGAAGGTGAGCCTCTTTATAGCCTAAAAGTGTACGAAGGCTAGCAGTGAGATTGGCCCCATGCCCGACAATCAGAATTCTTTCAGCCGGACTTTCTTTCAGAGATTTGATAAACTGAATGGTTCGCTGAGTCGTAGAGTAGAGAGATTCGGCTTCAAACATCCTCGTATCAAACTGAGCCAGATTAGAGCGAAAGGCCTTGATTTGTTGTGGGTAGATGGCATTGAGCGTAGCAATTTTTAATCCCTCTAGTTTGCCAAGTTGCCATTCACGTAGGTTAGGAATGCTCTTTAAAGGACAAGGGGCTAGGAGTTGACTTTGGATAATTTCAGCAGATTTAACGGCTCTGGGTAAATCACTAGAATAAATCGTATCAAAAGGAATTTCCTTAAGATACTGCCCCAGTTGTTTTAGTGTGTCAATGGACTCTGGAAGAAGGGGAGAGTCACCACTAGCACCTTGAAAACGTCCTTCAAGATTCCAGAGGGTGCGACCATGACGGACAAAATAGAGTTTCATTACTTACTTTCCTCCAAGATATCAGCAAAGTCCGCTTTTACAAAACTGGCTAAGTCTTGAGGTCGGATGATAATACTATGCCCAACTTCTCCAGCAGAGACAATCATTTGGTCCAAATCCAAAGCAGTCTGATCAATAAAAATAGGATAATTGTGTTTTTGGCGAATGCCGACGGGGTTATTAGCCCCATGAATATAGCCTGTCGTTTTTTCTAGGTCTTTTTGAGGAATCATGCTGACTTTTTTATTACCAGAAACCTTTGCTAGTTTTTTCTCAGCGAGGTGTTCTGTTATGGGAACGATTCCGATGATTGGCCCCGTTTTGTCCCCTAATAGAGCCAAGGTTTTAAAGATATGAGTTCGATCATATTCTGAAGGAAGTTCTCCCTCAAGCGCGTTGATTTGTATACCAGTATGGTCAATACCCGCCTTGGTCAAGATTTGTTCGACCAAGGTTTTTTTAATCTTAACTTTCTTTGCCATTATTTATATTTATCCTCCAATTGACTCATCCAGATACCAAGCCAAATGCCAAGCGCAAAGAAGAAGGCGACGAGAACATAGCTCACAATAGAAAGTCCAGTGTATTGGATACTTTCAGCACTTCCAGCATTTGGAATCAAAATCAAGAGGGTGCTTGACAGCACAATCCCAATAATAAAGTGATAAACACGGGAGTGGTAGTTGTTCAAGGCGTGGTCCATTAATTTTGAAAAAATGATGAGTGTTGCTCCTGCACCAATCCCAATAGGAAGGAAGGTTCCGAATAAATCAAAGGTCTTAAAGCCAGTTAGCATTGGAGCGTACAGCCCTAAAATCAAGAGTAGGTTTGACGGACTTAAACCAGGCACCAAGACACCTAGAGCTAAAAGAGCACCCGCTAAGATGAAACTAGCGAAACCAGCACTGAGAGAACCAACAACAAAATTTAGCGCGTAGAGCCCGACACCTGAAAGGATAAAGGTGGTCCAGAACCAGACTAGGTCAATCTTATCCCGATCAGATTCCCGAGTAGATTCTTTAAGGAGGCTAGGCACTGTACCGATGATAGCTCCAGCAAAACTCCATAAAACATAGACTTGGTAATTTGCTAGCAGATACTCGATTGGATAAGAAAACAAACCAATGCCTAGCAACATCCCAATTGCTACTGGAATAAAGTATAGGACATTCGCTTTAAAATCTTTAAAGGGATGAGCCAGAAAAGAAATCATTCGCTCGTAAATTCCCAAAATAGCTGCCAGAACACCACCAGAAATTCCAGGTAGGATAAATCCTAAGGCGATGACGATTCCTTTAATAACTCTTGCAATCCATGAAAACATCATAAAATCCTCAATTTCATAAAATTCTTTCTCTATCCTATCAATTATAACACAGACGAGAAGAAAATGAAAAAACAAGTGAAAAAGAGAGCAATTTTCACTTGTTTTATGGTCTTAAAAATAGTTTTCTGAAGGTTTCTTCTTTTTCCTTCAAGGTAGAAATGAGATTAATATCTAAATGATGCTCAAATCCAGCAATTCTTCCTTTTGAAGTATACTGATGGAGGTCATAGTCTAAATCTGTATTAGGCGTGGTTTCAAAGTAGCCTGAATTCGTTCCATAAGATGGAATCCAGACAGCAGAGAACTTATCTGTATTGATACTATGCTCTTGCATAAAATAAACACCGATGTAAATTCCGATATTTTTGGCGCCAAGGGCTTCTAGTTTAGCCCTAAAAGCTTCAACACCTTCATTCATATCGGACATTGTTTTTTCTTCAACATCGAGCCAATAGTAACTAGGGTTGTATGGAGAAGCAGCATTGTAGAAAACCTCAGCAGCTTTTTCCATTTCTTTCTTACTAGTACCTGCTAGATAGGCATAAACAGCAACTGGAACATTCCGTTTTTGAAATTCTGAAATATGATTTATATAGGCTTTATCGACACCATTGGCATAGGCGGCATTATTTGTTTCAGTATGCTGACCCCCATTGTGGACACGAACAATAACACCAGAAATATTTTGAGATAAGGTATCGTAGTTGATTTCCTCAGGTATTTGCCAGCCAGAGACGTCAATAATAGGTTTGTCAAGATTATGCAAGGCCTGATTTTCAACCTGGACTGCATTGGGTTTTGACTTGATAGGATGGTCTTCATAAGTTGGTCTATTGAGGATCAAAATAGCTATAAATATAGTAAATAAAGTAAAAATAATAGCTGGATGAATCTTTTTTCTCATATTTAAATAGTTTAACGTAAATAGACAAAAAAATCAAAGAAAACATCGGAAAAAGTGAATATATGGGCGTCTTCTCCCTATTTTTCTGTTTGTTTACTCCTAAGAAACTAAATTATGGTATAATATAAGGGAATTTCTAGAGAAAAGAGAAGATTATGTCAAATTATGCCATTATTTTAGCAGCGGGTAAAGGTACTCGCATGAAATCAGATCTTCCAAAGGTACTTCATAAAGTAGCTGGAATTTCGATGTTGGAACATGTTTTTCGTAGTGTTGGTGCTATTCAACCTGAAAAAACAGTTACTGTAGTTGGTCACAAGGCAGAGCTAGTTGAGCAAGTATTAGCCGGTCAGACAGACTTTGTTACCCAATCAGAACAACTAGGAACTGGGCATGCTGTCATGATGGCAGAGCCTATTCTCCAAAATCGTACAGGCCACACATTGGTTATCGCTGGAGATACTCCTCTGATTACAGGTGAAAGCTTGAAAAACCTTTTGGATTTCCATATCAATCACAAAAATGTGGCGACGATCTTGACAGCTGAAGCAGCTGATCCTTTTGGATATGGTCGTATCGTCCGCAATGATAATGCTGAAGTTCTTCGCATTGTGGAGCAGAAAGATGCCACAGACTTTGAAAAACAAATCAAGGAAATCAATACAGGAACTTATGTATTTGACAATGAACGTCTTTTTGAAGCCCTTAAAAACATCAACACCAACAATGCCCAAGGTGAGTACTATATTACTGACGTGATTGGTATTTTCCGTAATGCGGGTGAGAAGGTTGGGGCCTATACTCTCAAGGATTTTGATGAAAGCCTCGGGGTAAATGACCGTGTAGCTCTTGCGACTGCAGAAGCAGTGATGCGTCGCCGTATCAACCAAAAGCATATGGTTAATGGTGTTAGCTTTGTCAATCCTGAAGCAACTTACATCGACATTGATGTTGAGATTGCTCCCGAAGTCCAAATCGAAGCTAATGTTACCTTGAAAGGTCAAACGAAGATTGGTGCTGAGACTGTTTTGACAAACGGTACTTATGTAGTGGATAGCACTATCGGAGCTGGAGCTGTGATTACCAACTCTATGATTGAGGAAAGTACAGTTGCAGACGGCGTGACTGTTGGCCCTTATGCCCATATTCGTCCAGGTTCAAGCCTGGCTGCTCAAGTTCACATTGGAAATTTTGTTGAAGTAAAAGGATCTTCAATTGGTGAAAATACCAAGGCGGGTCATTTGACTTATATTGGAAACTGTGAAGTGGGTAGCAACGTTAATTTTGGTGCAGGAACTATTACAGTCAACTACGATGGCAAAAATAAATATAAAACTGTCATTGGCAATAATGTCTTTGTTGGCTCAAACTCAACTATTATTGCTCCTGTAGAACTTGGGGATAATTCTCTGGTTGGAGCGGGTTCAACCATTACCAAGAATGTTCCTGCTGATGCCATTGCTATCGGCCGTGGACGTCAGGTCAACAAAGATGAATATGCGACTCGCCTCCCTCATCATCCCAAGAACCAGTAGGAGTTTGTCATGGAATTTGAAGAAAAAACGATTAGTCGGAAGGAAATCTATCAAGGTCCTATTTTCAAACTAGTACAAGACCAGGTGGAACTACCAGAAGGAAAGGGTACTGCCCAACGTGACTTAATTTTTCATAATGGAGCTGTTTGTGTACTAGCTGTGACAGCCGAGGATAAAATCGTTCTCGTTAAGCAATACCGAAAGGCTATCGAGGCGGTTTCTTATGAGATTCCTGCTGGTAAACTAGAACTTGGTGAAAATGCTGATCCAATGGCGGCGGCCCTTCGTGAATTGGAAGAAGAAGTTGCCTATACTGGTAAGTTAGAACTGTTGTACGATTTCTATTCTGCGATTGGATTTTGTAACGAAAAACTAAAACTTTATCTCGCCAGAGATTTGGTTAAGGTGGAAAATCCTCGTCCACAAGATGATGATGAAACCTTGGAAGTCCTAGAAGTAAGTCTAGAGGAAGCCAAGAACCTGATCCAGTCAGGTCATATCTGTGATGCCAAGACCATTATGGCGATCCAGTACTGGGAACTACAAAAGAAATAGAGGAGCAACCCATGGGAAAACCTTTATTAACAGACGAAATGATTGAACGTGCCAACCGTGGTGAGAAAATATCAGGACCACCTCTTAAAGATGATGAGGAAACAAAGATCCTACCAACGTCTTCACAACATTTTGGTTATTCACGTTCTAGAGACCACGGTTTTAGTCAAGATACACTTACAATCGAAGTAGAACCAACGATTCATAAAAGTCGTCGCATTGAGAATACCAAGAGAAATGTTTTTAATTCGAAACTCAATCGCATCTTGTTTGCAGTTATCCTACTTTTGATTTTGTTAATTTTAGCGATGAAACTCTTGTAATTGAAAGGACTTGAAATGAAAATTGGAATCATTGCTGCCATGCCAGAAGAACTCGTATATTTGACTCAGAATTTGGAAAAACCTAAAGAAGTCCAAGTCTTAGGAAATACTTACTACACTGGCTCTGTTGGCAATACAGAAGTCGTTCTAGTTCAGAGTGGGATTGGAAAGGTCATGTCGGCTATGAGTGTAGCAGTGTTAGCTGACCATTTTCAGGTAGAAGCTATCATCAATACAGGATCAGCAGGTGCTCTTGCTGAAGGGATTGCTGTTGGTGATGTCGTGATTGCAGATAGACTAGCATACCATGATGTGGATGTGACTGCTTTTGGTTATGCTTATGGCCAAATGGCTGGTCAACCTCTGTACTTTGAATCAGATAAGAAATTTATCGCTAGGATTAAAGAAAACTTATTTCAGTTAGTGCAGACATGGCACCTAGGCTTGATTGCTACAGGAGACAGTTTTATAGCTGGAGATGATAAGATTGCTAGTATCAAATCCCACTTCCCTGATGTTTTAGCAGTTGAAATGGAAGGGGCTGCTATTGCACAAGCGGCTCAGTCTCTTAATTTACCGTTCCTAGTCATTCGTGCTATGAGTGACAATGCCAATCACGAAGCCTCTATCTCTTTTGATGAGTTTATTATCGAAGCTGGACATCGTTCTGCCCAAGTCTTACTAGCCTTTTTAAAGGCCTTGGATTAAGCGGAAATTTGACAGTTTATCTAGCTTATGATAAGATTTAAATAAAGAAAAGCTAGAAAACGTTTCAGAGGATATTATGAGTATTGAAATGACCGTCAGTGAGATTGCAGAGGTTTTAGGACTATCTCGTCAAGCAATCAACAATCGTGTCAAAGAACTTCCAGAAGAGGACACGAAAAAAAATGACAAAGGTGTAACTGTAGTTACTCGAAGTGGCTTGATCAAGCTAGAAGAAATCTACAAAAAAACGATTTTTGAAGATGAACCAGTCAGTGATGATGTCAAACAACGTGAACTGATGGAAATCTTGGTCGATGAGAAAAACGCTGAAATTCTTCGCTTGTACGAGCAGCTCAAAGCAAAAGACCGCCAGTTATCAGAAAAAGACGAACAGATGCGTATCAAAGACCGCCAGATTGCTGAAAAGGACAAACAGTTGGACCAACAGCAACAGTTAACTCTTCAAGCCATGAAGGATCAAGAAACCTTGAAACTCGAGTTGGACCAAGCAAAAGAAGAAGTCCAAGCAACCAAAAAAGGCTTTTTTGCTCGCCTTTTTGGAGGAAAATAAAGAAGCTGTTTGGGTTACTCACTAACCTAATGGCTTCTTTTATTATTTATAGTTTATTTTGGGTAGTAATTGAGGTAAATAATGGAAAAATTAAGAGATTATATCGCCTTTGATTTGGAATTCAATCAACACGAGGGGGTTACCCATTTAATTCAAGTATCAGCAGTCCATTTTCAAGATGGGCAAGAATGTGCTGCTTTTGACTCTTATGTTTATACTACAGCCCCATTGAAGAGTTTTATCAATGGTTTGACTGGAATCACAGCTGAAACCTTGAAAGATGCGCCAAAGGTAGAACAAGTTTTAAAGGACTTTCAAGCATTTGTCGGTAACTTACCTATCGTTGGTTACAATGCAGCTAAGAGTGATTTGCCTATTCTCTTGGAGCATGGCATTGATTATCGTGACCAGTATAAGGTTGATCTATATGAGGAGGCTTTTGAACGCCGTAGTTCTGATCTACACGGCATAGCCAATCTTAAATTGCAAACTGTTGCAAATTTTTTAGGCTTTCACAGGAAGTCTCATAACAGTTTAGAGGATGCCCGCATGACGGCGCGTGTTTACGAAGCTTTTTTGGAATCAGATGAAGGAAAGCTATTAATAGAAGACCAGAGTAGTTTTTCGATGAATCCTTTCGGTGGCTTAGATTTATCCCAATTTTTAGACTAGGAGTGCTTATGAAACCTGAAAAACCTAAGAAGCTAGGTTTTAGGAAGATATACTATAACCTAGATAAGATTTTATTTCTATTTTTCTTGATATTTATGATGGTTGAGTTTGTCTGGCTACCATTAAATTCATGGATTGCTGGCATCCTTCTGAGACAAACAGGTTACTTGTTTATCTCCTACAATAACTTTTGGGCGATTATACAAGGCTCGCCTTTTATCAGTTTAGCCTTTCTCATCTTAATTGCAATCAATCTCCTGGTTGCCTATTTCCAGATTTGTCTTTTGTTTATAGGAGCTCGTCACCTTCTCTATCATGAAAAGAGAACTTTAATTGAGTACAGTAGAAAAGTATTTCACCAGAGTTTTCTATTCGTTAAGCGATTGAGCTTTTGTAAGATGGCCTTTGTCTTTTTTTACATTGCTTTGCTTTTCCCGTTCATCCGTAAGATTTTAAAAATCTACTACCTCAACAAGATTATTATCCCTGATTTTATTGTGAATTATTGGGAAGGTAAGCATTGGCTGGTAGGACTGATGCTCATAGCATCTGCTTGGATCTTACTCTATATTTCCGTCCGATTTATGTTTGCCCTTCCTAAGATTCTCTTTGAAAGAAAGACCGTAAGAGAAAGTGTGAAATATAGTCTCCAAAAGACAAAGAAAAATGTCCTTTTCTTCTCTTGGCATCTCTTGCTCATTATCATTAAAACGTATCTCTTCTTCTTTGGTTTGTTAATTCCCTTGCTTTTTGCGCAAGTAGTGATGGATAGTCTAACTCAAAAAGAATCCTTGATTCTCGGTGTAATTAATTTTGTCTTGATTAAAAATTTCCATTACATGACCCTGACTTATTTCCTAGTGAAGTTTGTTTCCTTCCTGACAGGAGAGGAGTTGGAGATCATGCCAAGGCGAAAGAAAGACCATCTGATGAGATGGGGTGTCATGGGGTGTGCAAGCATCATCTTTGCCATAGAAGGCTACGTTTATCTGGAATCTCCGGATACCAATACACCTTTAGTGATTTCGCATAGAGGAGTAAGTAATAAAAACGGTGTTCAAAATACTGTGCAGTCTTTAGAAAAAACAGCTCAACTAAAACCAGATCTCATCGAAATGGATGTGCAGGAAACGAAAGACGGTCAGTTCGTGATGATGCACGATGCTAACCTCAAAAATTTAACAGGTATTAATGCTACACCGCAAGATTTGACTCTGGATGAATTAACAAATACAGATATTTACGAGAATGGTTATCAAACAAAGATTTCAAGCTTTGATGCCTATTTAGAGCGTGCAAATGCTTTAAACCAAAAATTGCTGATTGAGATTAAGACCAGTAAAAAAGATAGTCCGCAAATGATGGACCATTTCCTCGAAAAGTACGGAGCGACTATCAAGAAATATGGACACCAGATGCAATCGCTAGACTACCATGTGATTGATAAAGTGTTGACTTATGATTCTGAAATTCCAGTTTACTTTATTCTTCCCTATAACAGTATCTTCCCAAGAACCAAGGCAACTGGTTACACTATGGAGTACTCGACTTTGGATGAATACTTTGTCAATAAACTCTGGACAACTGATCAGAGACTCTATGTTTGGACCGTAAATGGTTCGGAGGCATTTGATAAAGCAGTTCGTCTCGGCGCAGATGGCATGATAACGGATGATCTTGAAATGGTCCAGTCACAAGTCACAACGGCTCAAGACGATCCGGAATATACGGAATTACTCTTAAAGAAAGCAATGGAATTCTTTGATTTCTAAGAAAAAAAGAGAAACAGATGTTTCTCTTTTTTTGTGGATTAGAAAGGCAATTTTCCAGCGAAAGCTCCTAGTTTCTTCTTAGTCGTTTCATCAATTTGTTCAAGAGCAGCGTTAATCGCTTGAACAGTCATGTCAGAAAGTGTTTCGAGATCTTCTGGATCTACAACTGCTGGGTTGAAGTCAATGCTGACAACTTTTTTGTCTCCAGTTAGGGTTGCTTGGACAAGGTCCTGAGCTGATTTTCCAACAAATTCCATGGCAGCGAGTTCTGCTTGGCTCTGTTCCATTTGTTTTTGAAGTTTTTGTGCTTGGCGCATCATGTTTTGCATGTTCATCATGGCTGTTTACAGTTTCCTTTTCTATTATTTTCCTTTTTATTTTATCAATTTTAGGTGCAAAAGTCTATTATTTGTTTAATTCATTAGATATATGAACTTTTATAATGAGTCCCTTAAACAACTTTTAAGAAATTTACTATGCACACCTGGTATTCTTTGCGAAACAAATAAATTTCATTTAAGTTTTCTTTAAGGATTCTATTATATTCTAAAGAACTCTATGTTAACCGAACGTTAAGCAGAAAATATAGAGTATAACCTAAATTTATTTCTTAATTTGTTATAGTCTTTCCAGATTTAGTAACACATTGTTCACTTTTTACCTTTAATGGTGTGTTGATTAGACTAAATGACGCTCTGTCTTTTTTTCATGATGGAGGCAGATTGTGATATAATAGATAGTAATGAGTTTTTTAGAATAAACTAAAGGAGAATATAAATGATCTATGCAGGAATCCTAGCCGGAGGAACTGGCACACGCATGGGAATCAGTAATTTACCAAAACAATTCTTGGAGTTGGGTGATCGACCTATTTTGATCCACACAATTGAAAAATTCGTCTTAGAACCAAGTATTGAAAAAATTGTAGTTGGAGTTCATGGAGACTGGGTGTCACACGCTGAGGACCTAGTTGACAAGTATCTTTCTCTCCACAAGGATCGCATCATCATTACCAAAGGTGGGGCTGATCGCAATACCAGTATCGAGAAGATTATAGAAGCCATTAATGCCTATCGTCCAATCACTCTAGAAGATATCGTGGTTACCCACGACTCTGTTCGTCCTTTTATCACACTTCGCATGATTCAGGACAATATCAAACTTGCTCAAGATCATGATGCGGTTGACACAGTAGTAGAAGCGGTTGATACCATTGTTGAAAGTACAAATGGTCAGTTTATCACGGATATTCCAAATCGTGCTCACCTCTATCAAGGTCAAACACCTCAGACATTCCGTTGCAAGGATTTCATGGATTTGTATGGTTCCCTATCTGATCAAGAAAAGGAAATCCTGACGGATGCATGTAAAATTTTTGTTATCAAAGGAAAGGATGTTGCTCTAGCTAAAGGGGAATATTCAAACCTTAAAATCACAACGGTGACAGACTTGAAAATCGCGAAAAGCATGATTGAGAAAGACTAAGGCTATGATTAATCAAATTTATCAACTGACCAAACCAAAGTTTATCAATGTAAAATATCAAGAAGAGGATATTGATCAGGAGAATCATATCCTGATTCGTCCAAATTATATGGCGGTTTGTCATGCGGATCAACGTTACTATCAAGGGAAGCGTGATCCAAAGATATTGGCTAATAAACTTCCTATGGCCATGATTCATGAGTCTTGTGGAACTGTTATTTCAGATCCGACTGGGACTTATGAAGTCGGTCAAAAGGTAGTTATGATTCCCAATCAACCGCCTATGCAGAGTGACAAGGAGTTCTACGAGAACTACATGACCGGAACCTACTTCCTATCAAGTGGTTATGATGGCTTTATGAGAGAATTTGTCTCTCTTCCAAAAGATCGTGTTGTGTCTTATAATGACATTGAGGACACAGTTGCAGCCATTACTGAGTTTGTGAGTGTTGGTATGCATGCCATGGATCGTTTCTTAAATCTTGCTCATAGCAAGAGAGAGCGCATCGCTGTTATCGGAGATGGTAGTTTGGCCTTTGTGGTTGCAAATATTATCAATTATACCTTGCCAGAAGCAGAGATTATCGTGATTGGACGCCATTGGGAAAAACTGGAACTCTTCTCTTTTGCAAAAGAGTGCTATATTACTGATAATATCCCAGAGGATTTGACCTTTGATCATGGATTTGAGTGTTGCGGTGGTGATGGTACAGGACCAGCTATCAATGACCTGATTCGCTATATTCGTCCACAGGGAACGATTCTCATGATGGGAGTGAGTGAATACAAGGTTAATATCAATACACGAGATGCTTTGGAAAAAGGATTGTTATTAGTAGGATCATCTCGCTCAGGACGCGTCGATTTTGAGAAGGCCATTCAAATGATGGAAGTTAAAAAGTTTGCAAATCGTCTGAAGAATATCCTTTATGTTGAAGAACCAGTGAGAGAAATCAAGGACATTCACCGTGTCTTTGCTACAGACCTTAATACTGCTTTCAAAACAGTATTTAAGTGGGAAGTGTAGAAGATGGAGGTTAATTGTGGAGAAACTCATCAAAGAAAAAATTTCTTCTTTACTATCTGATGAAGAGGAAGTACTCAGTGTTGAACAGTTGGGAGGCATGACCAACCAAAACTATTTGGTTAAAACAACCAACAAACAGTATATTGTGAAATTTTTTGGTAAAGGGACTGAAAAACTCATCAATCGTCAAAATGAAAAGTACAATCTTGAACTTTTAGAGGATTTAGATTTAGATGTCAAAAATTACCTCTTTGATATTGAGTCAGGGATTAAAGTAAATGAATACATCGAATCAGCAGTAACTCTTGATTCAACATCAATCAAGTCCAAGTTTGAAAAGATTGCACCAATTTTACAAACCATCCATGCTTCAGGGAAAGAATTAAGAGGAGAGTTTGCTCCTTTTGAGGAAATCAGCAAATATGAATCCTTGATTGAGGGAGCTATCCCTTATGAAAACTATGAAGCTGTAAGAAAAGATGTATTTTCACTAGAAAAGAGATTGGCTGATTTGGGTGTTGATAGAAAGTCCTGTCACATCGATTTGGTTCCAGAAAACTTCATCGAGTCACCTCAAGGTCGCTTGTATTTGATTGACTGGGAATACTCTTCCATGAATGATCCAATGTGGGATTTGGCAGCACTTTTCTTAGAGTCTGAATTTACAAAGCAAGAGGAAGATGCTTTCCTTTCCTACTATGAAAGTGACAAAACGCCTGTATCACGTGAGAAGATTCGTATCTATAAAATCTTGCAAGATACTATCTGGAGTTTGTGGACAGTGTACAAAGAAGCTCAAGGAGCTGATTTTGGAGATTACGGTATCAACCGTTACCAAAGAGCTGTCGAGGGTTTGACTTATTATGGAGGTTAGGATGAAGAATAAAAATGGTGTTTCTTTTGGTCTGCTCTCTGGTATCTTCTGGGGATTAGGTCTAACGATTAGTGCTTATATCTTTTCAATTTTTACAAATCTCTCACCTTTTGTGGTGGCTGCTGCTCATGATTTCTTGAGTATCTTTATCTTGTTAGCTTTTCTTTTGGTAAAAGAAGGAAAAGTTCGCCTCTCTATTTTCTTAAATATTCGAAATGTGAGTGTTATAATCGGAGCTTTACTAGCAGGACCAATTGGTATGCAGGCCAATCTTTATGCGGTTAAATATATCGGTAGTTCACTAGCTTCATCTGTATCAGCTATCTATCCAGCAGTTTCAGTTTTTCTAGCCTTCTTCATTTTGAAACACAAGGTTTCAAAGAATACAGTATTTGGTGTTTTCTTGATTATTGCAGCTATCATTGCTCAAACCTATAAGGTTGAACAAGTTAACTCGTTTTACATTGGGATTCTTTGTGCCCTTATCTGTGCCATTGCCTGGGGGAGCGAAAGTGTTCTCAGCTCCTATGCTATGGAAAGTGATTTAAGTGAAATTGAAGCCTTGTTAATCCGACAAGTAACCTCATTCTTGTCCTATCTTGTGATTGTGCTCTTTTCACACCATTCATTTGCAGAAGTGGCAGATGGGCAGTTACTAGGCCTCTTGCTTGTCTTTGCAGCCTTTAACATGATTTCCTACTTAGCTTATTATATCGCCATTAATCGTTTGCAACCTGCGAAAGCGACAGGTTTGAATGTGAGCTATGTAGTTTGGACTGTCTTATTTGCAGTTGTTTTCTTGGGTGCACCGCTAGATATGCTGACAATCATCACTTCACTTATTGTTATGGCTGGTGTTTATATTATTATTAAAGAATAAAGGAGATTCGTGTGAAAGCGATTATTTTAGCAGCGGGCTTAGGAACTCGTCTACGCCCTATGACTGAAAATACACCAAAAGCTTTGGTTAAGGTTAATCAAAAACCCTTGGTAGAATACCAAATTGAGTTTTTGAAAGAGAGAGGAATTGATGAGATTATCATCGTTGTCGGTTACCTCAAAGAACAATTTGACTACCTAAAAGAAAAATATGGTGTCCGTTTAGTCTTTAACGACAAGTATGCTGATTACAATAACTTTTACTCACTTTATCTAGTAAAAGAAGATTTGGCTAACAGCTACGTCATCGATGCAGATAACTATCTTTTCAAAAATATGTTTCGAAACGATCTTAAACGTTCTACCTATTTTAGCGTTTATCGTGAAGACTGTACGAACGAGTGGTTCTTGGTTTACGGTGATGACTACAAGGTTCAAGACATTATTGTTGACAGCAAGGCTGGTCGCATTCTGAGCGGAGTTTCATTCTGGGATGCACCAACTGCTGAGAAGATTGTTGGCTTTATTGACAAAGCTTACGAAAGTGGTGAATTTGTTGATCTCTACTGGGACAACATGGTTAAGGATAATATCAAAGAATTAGATGTCTATGTCGAAGAATTAGAAGGAAATAGCATCTATGAAATTGATAGTGTAAAGGACTACCATAAGTTAGAAGAGATTTTATCTACTATTGAGTAAGGAAAGAGAAGAAGGCTTGGGCCTTCTTTTTTTGTGGATTTTACAACAAGAATGTTTGATATTGATTGTATTCTTTAAATGAAACAAAAATTACAAAAAAAAGAACAAAATAAAACAAAAATTATTGACAACGATTTCATATAGTGTTATACTTATAGCATAAAAGATAATTGAAAGAAGGGAAAATGTTATGGGATTAGATCATTTCTTTGACAAAAACCTAGTGTTTTGCTTAGAAGCGAATAATCAAGAACAACTCTTTGATCAGGTAGCAAGCTTGTTGGAAGAACGAGAAATTGTCACTCCAACTTATCGTGAAGCCTTGATCACGCGTGAAAAGTCATTTCCAACTGGTTTAGATATGGAATTTCTAGGAAAGGACTTGCCAAATGTAGCGATTCCTCATACAGATATTGTTCATAATCTAGCTGAGAAAGTAGTGGTTGTTCGATTAGAAAAACCAGTAACTTTTCACAATATGATAGCTCCTGATAAGGAAGTAGAAGTATCCCTACTCTTCTTTATCATTAACAACTCAAGTTCAAGTCAAACAAATATTCTGGCTCAGTTGATGGACTTTTTCACAGGAAATGGACATCTGGAAGATCTATCAAAAATTTCCGAACCAGAAAAACTTTATGCTTACATTGCTGAAGCAACCGCTTAATCTTGTCTATTAAAATATAAAATCGGAGGAAATCCAAATGATTAAAATTCTTGCTGCCTGCGGTGCAGGTGTTAACTCAAGTCACCAAATTAAAAGTGCTCTAGAAGAAGAACTTTCAAACCGTGGTTATGATGTTCACTGTGATGCAGTCATGGTGAAAGATGTAAACGAAGACCTTATCAAGGGCTACGATATCTTTACACCAATCGCTGCAACTGACCTTGGTTTTGAACCAGGTATTCCAGTAATTGAAGCTGGCCCAATCTTGTTCCGTATTCCAGCGATGAGCGCTCCAGTATTTGACAATATTGAAGCAGCTATCAAAGAACACGGACTAAGCTAATTTATTCTTTATCTTGTTAACATTCATATAACTAAAAAAACGGGAGGAACTATTATGGATGTCATTATCGAACTAGCCAATAAGCTGTTCAAACCTATCTTGGATATGGGTGGACCAATTATCATGCTGATCATTTTGACAGTATTGGCTCTACTTTTTGGAGTGAAATTCTCCAAAGCGCTTGAAGGTGGTATTAAACTTGCCATCGCTCTTACTGGTATCGGTGCTATCATCGGTATGCTCAATGGAGCTTTCTCAGAATCACTTAAAAAATTCGTTGAAAACACTGGTATCCATTTGAACATCACTGACGTTGGTTGGGCACCACTTGCTACCATCACTTGGGGCTCTGCTTGGACACTTTACTTCTTGCTAGTAATGTTGATTGTCAACGTTGTGATGCTTGCAATGAAGAAAACGGATACACTTGACGTCGATATCTTCGATATCTGGCACTTGTCAATAACTGGTCTTTTGATTAAATGGTACGCAGATAACAATGGAGTTAGCCAAGGAGTTTCACTCTTCATCGCAACTGCAGCAGTTGTCCTTGTAGGTATTTTGAAGATCATCAACTCTGACCTGATGAAACCAACATTCGACGATCTTCTTAATGCACCAAGTTCATCACCAATGACTTCAACACACATGAACTACATGATGAACCCAGTTATCATGGTTTTGGATAAGATTTTTGAAAAATTCTTCCCAGGTCTTGATAAATATGACTTTGATGCTGCTAAATTGAACAAAAAAATCGGTTTCTGGGGATCTAAATTCTTTATCGGTTTCATCCTTGGTATTGTTATTGGTTTTATGGGGACTCCACAACCTGTTGAAGGACTTAAAGATGCTGCAAACTGGCAAGAAGTTATTAAAGGTTGGTTGTCTCTTGGTTTAACAGCCGGTGTAGCTTTGGAACTCTTCTCACTTATCGGATCTTGGTTCATCGCAGCCGTAGAACCACTTTCACAAGGTATTACAAACGTTGCTACTAAACGTCTTCAAGGACGTAAATTCAACATCGGTCTTGACTGGCCTTTCATCGCTGGTCGTGCTGAAATCTGGGCTTGTGCTAACGTACTTGCTCCAATCATGCTAGTAGAAGCTGTTCTTCTTTCAAACGTCGGTAATGGTATCTTGCCTCTTGCAGGTATCATCGCTATGGGTGTGACCCCAGCTCTCTTGGTTGTTACACGTGGTAAATTGCTCCGTATGATTATCTTCGGAACACTCTTGTTGCCTCTCTTCCTTCTTTCTGGTACTCTTATCGCACCATTTGCAACAGAACTTGCTAAAGGTGTAGGTGCCTTTCCTAAAGGTGTAGATAGTGCTCAATTGATTACTCACTCAACTCTTGAAGGACCAATTGAAAAACTATTTGGTTGGGCAATCGGTAATGCTACAACAGGTGATATCAAAGCAATCCTTGGTGCAGCAGCCTTCCTTGTATTCTATGTAGGTATCTTTGCTTGGTATAGAAAACAAATGATCAAACGTAACGAAGAATACGCAGCAAATGCTAAATAATTCGCTCCTATAAAATGTAAATTGTGAAAACTAGGTTGTTAATTTCCTACATTGGGAGTGGCAACCTAGTTTTTTATATAAAAATCTAAAAATAGTTGGAGAATATTATGGTAATTGAAATCAAATCAGACCAGTTAACGGTCCAGTTTAAAATCTTAGGTGGCGCCTTGTCGTCAATCAAGGACCGAGAAGGCATTGAGTATTTGTGGCAAGGAGATGCCACTTACTGGAGTGGACAAGCGCCAGTACTTTTTCCAATCTGTGGCTCTTTAAGAGAAGATACAGCCTTCTACAGTCATGCAGATGGAACAGAGACGAAAGGAAACATTCCTCGCCATGGTTTGGTCCGTAAAAAAGAATTTGAGTTGGTTGATCAAACAGAAAACAGCGTAACCTTTGCTATCGAAGATGATGAGAATACTTATCAAAACTATCCTTATCATTTCCGCCTTGAAATCACTTATAAGGTTACTGGCAAGACAGTTCGTACTCAATACAAGATTTTCAATAAAGAAACCAGCAAGGTCCTGCCATACTTTATTGGTGGACATCCAGGCTTTAATTGCCCTCTACTAGATGGCGAAACTTATGAAGATTACTATTTAGAGTTTGAGAAAGAAGAGACTTGCTCTGTTCCCCGTCCTTTCCCAGAAACAGGAATGTTAGACTTCCAAGATAGAAGTTTATGGTTGGATGGGCAAAAAGAATTAGACCTTAGCTATGATTTGTTTAGCACAGATGCAGTGACTTTGGATGAGTTGCAATCCAGAACAATTGCGCTTCGTTCTCGTAAGCATGAGAAGGGATTAAAAGTACACTTCCAAGAGTTCTCAAATCTCATCATTTGGTCAACTTTGAATAAGGGACCTTTCATTGCCTTTGAACCATGGTCTGGCTTATCAACTTCACTTGAAGAAGGAGATCATCTAGAAGATAAGAAGAATGTTCGTCTCTTGGAAGCTGGTCAAGTAGATCAGATTGGCTTTGATATTGAAATATTTTAGATAAAAAACCACAAAAACAAACATTTACTGTTGACTTTTTCTATAAATAGGAGTATATTATGTTTGTAAACAACAAATGATGTTTGTAACAAACAAATAATCACTTGTTATATTCTCTGTCGCAGAGAAAGTTTCTTTCTAGGAACTTGATTTCCTGGACTTGGATAAGGTGATATTCATCTCATTCAATCCAATTTGTCAATAAACTGCTAGAAAGTCTTTTGTAGGTAAACTGCTAACTATAAAAGTCTTTACTAGCCTAGAAAAATAAAAAGGAGTATACAATATGTCTATTGTTATCGGTGCAGATGCTGCAGGTTTGAGATTGAAAGAAGTAGTGAAAGACTTCTTGGAAAAAGAAAACTTCCACGTTGTGGATGTTACAGCTGAAGGTCAAGACTTTGTTGATGTGACTCTTGCTGTTGCTGCAGAAGTAAACAAAGAAGAACAAAACCTTGGTATCGTGATTGATGCTTATGGGGCTGGTCCATTCATGGTCGCAACTAAAATCAAAGGAATGGTTGCTGCAGAAGTTTCAGATGAACGTTCAGCTTATATGACTCGTGGACACAACAACTCACGTATGATCACTATGGGTGCACAACTTGTTGGTGACGAATTGGCCAAAAACATTGCTAAAGGTTTTGTTAATGGTAAATACGACGGTGGACGTCACCAGATTCGTGTTGATATGTTGAACAAAATGTGCTAATTAGATTACAGTAAGAAAGGTAAGTTAAAATGAGAATTGCAATTGGATGTGACCACATCGTAACAGATGAAAAAATGGCGGTTTCAGAATTTTTGAAATCAAAAGGATATGAAGTCATCGACTTTGGTACCTATGACCACACACGTACTCACTACCCAATCTTTGGTAAAAAAGTGGGTGAAGCTGTAACTAGCGGTCAAGCTGATCTTGGGGTATGTATCTGTGGTACTGGTGTTGGTATCAACAACGCTGTCAACAAAGTTCCAGGAGTTCGTTCTGCCTTGGTTCGTGATATGACAACAGCTCTTTATGCAAAAGAACAATTGAACGCCAATGTTATTGGTTTTGGTGGTAAAATCACTGGTGAATTGCTCATGTGCGACATCATTGAAGCTTTCATCAATGCTGAATACAAACCATCAGAAGAAAACAAAAAATTGATTGCGAAAATTGAGCACGTTGAAACTCACAATGCTCATCAAGCAGATGCAAACTTCTTTACAGAATTCCTTGAAAAATGGGATCGCGGTGAATACCACGACTAAGAGGTGACGCATGATTTTAACAGTCACAATGAATCCATCCATTGATATTTCTTATCCTTTGGATGAATTAAAAATTGACACTGTCAACCGTGTGGTGGACGTGACCAAGACAGCTGGTGGTAAAGGGCTCAATGTTACACGAGTGCTTTCAGAATTTGGTGATTCTGTTGTTGCTACCGGTTTGGTCGGTGGTAAACTTGGTGAGTTTTTAGTAGAGCATATCGATGATAAAGTAACGAAACGTTTCTTCTCCATTCAAGGAGAGACTCGTAACTGTATCGCTATTCTACACGGTGAAAACCAAACAGAAATCCTTGAAAAAGGTCCCGAAGTTCTGGAACAAGAAGGGCAAGATTTCTTGGCTCATTTCGAAAATCTCCTTGACACTGTGGAAGTAGTTGCTATCTCTGGTAGCCTGCCAGCAGGTCTTCCAGTTGACTACTATGCAAGCTTAGTAGAACTTGCTAATCGCAAAGGAAAACCAGTTGTTCTAGATTGCTCAGGTGCAGCACTTCAGGCGATTCTTGAATCACCACACAAACCAACAGTTATTAAACCAAATAACGAAGAATTGTCTCAGCTTCTTGGGAAAGAAGTTTCTGAGGATTTGGATGAATTAAAAGAAGTTCTTCAAGAGCCTTTATTTGCAGGGATTGAGTGGATTATCGTGTCACTTGGTGCAAATGGTGCTTTTGCAAAACATGGTGACACTTTCTACAAAGTAGATATTCCAAGAATTCAGGTAGTCAATCCTGTCGGATCTGGAGATTCTACTGTTGCAGGTATTTCATCAGGTCTTCTTCATAAGGAATCGGATGCAGAACTCCTCATCAAGGCAAATGTCCTTGGTATGCTTAACGCTCAAGAAAAGATGACAGGCCATGTCAATATGGCCAACTATCAAGCTTTATATGATCAATTAATAGTAAAAGAGGTATAAAATGGCTTTAACAGAACAAAAACGTGCGCGCTTAGAAAAACTTTCAGATGAAAATGGCATTATCTCAGCTCTTGCCTTTGACCAACGTGGTGCTTTGAAACGCCTCATGGCTCAATACCAAACAGAAGAGCCAACAGTGGATCAAATGGAAGAACTCAAAGTATTGGTAGCAGATGAATTGACTAAATACGCATCCTCTATGCTTCTTGACCCAGAGTATGGTCTTCCAGCTACAAAAGCGCTTGATGCCAATGCTGGTCTTCTCCTTGCTTATGAGAAAACGGGTTATGACACAACTAGCACTAAACGCTTGCCTGACTGCTTGGATGTTTGGTCTGCCAAACGCATCAAAGAACAAGGTGCAGATGCTGTCAAGTTCTTGCTTTACTATGACGTAGACAGCTCTGATGAACTCAACCAACAAAAACAAGCCTATATCGAACGCATCGGTTCAGAGTGTGTGGCAGAAGACATTCCTTTCTTCCTTGAGATCTTGGCTTACGATGAAAAGATTGCTGATGCAGGTTCAGCAGAATACGCAAAAGTGAAGCCACACAAGGTTATCGGTGCTATGAAAGTCTTCTCAGACCCACGCTTCAACATCGATGTTTTGAAAGTGGAAGTTCCAGTCAATGTGAAATACGTTGAAGGCTTTGGTGATGGAGAAGTCGTTCATACACGCGAAGAAGCAGCAGCCTTCTTCAAAGCTCAAGACGAAGCAACAAATCTTCCTTACATCTACTTGAGTGCGGGTGTATCAGCTAAACTCTTCCAAGAAACGCTTGTCTTTGCCCACGAATCAGGCGCAAACTTCAACGGTGTTCTTTGTGGACGTGCAACATGGGCTGGATCAGTTGAAGCCTACATCAAAGACGGTGAGGCAGCAGCTCGCGAATGGCTTCGCACAACTGGTTTTGAAAACATTGACGAACTCAACAAGGTTCTTCAAACAACAGCGACTTCATGGACTGAACGTGTATAAGTTTTCCCCCCCTAATCTTAGGAACATTGATCTAAATAAAAATTTTAAAAAAAGTTACATGTAAAGGTTTACAAAAAAACTGACTTGTGCTATACTTAAATCACAAGTTAATACAAGGTGAGTGTTACTAAGTAATATTAGGCATGATCACAGATGGATTAGAAATCAAAGGATTTTCTAGTTCATTTGTGGTCATTTTTTATACTCATATACCTTTAAGAGATAAAAGGAGGTTGCCATGTATCGAATTCTAAACCCAATGAATCACAACGTCTCACTTGTCAGAAATGACAAAGGAGAAGAAGTGATTGTGATTGGTAAAGGGATTGCATTTGGGAAAAAGAAGGGGGATTTGATTGCTGAAGATCAAGTTGAGAAAATCTTTCGGATGAAGACAGAAGAGTCCAGAGAAAATTTTATGGCTCTCCTCAAAGATGTTCCGCTGGATTTTATCACAGTGACTTATGAAATCATTGATAAGCTATCAAAGAAATATCATTATCCGATTCAAGAGTATCTCTACGTAACCTTGACAGATCATATTTACTGTTCTTACCAAGCTCTAGCACAAGGAAGGTACAAGGATAGTAATCTGCCAGATATTTCCACTAAGTATCCTGTCGCTTTTCAAATCGCAAAGGAAGCTTTTGAAATCTATCGTCAGAAGTTGACAGATCATTTCCCTGAGGATGAAATTATTCGGATCGCTTATCATTTCATCAATGCCGAAGGGGAGAATGAAGTTCAAGTGGTTGAGTCGATTGATAAGAGGAAAGAAATTCTCAGGAATGTTGAAGAAGTGCTAAAGGGTTATGCAATTCAACGAACCAAAGAGAATAATCATTTCTATGATCGTTTTATGATTCATTTGAATTATTTCTTGGATTATTTAGACAGATCTAGAGATGATAACCAATCACTTCTGGATATGGAAGATCATATTAAACAATCCTATCCAAAAGCGTTCGAGATTGGTTCCAAGATCTATGATGTGATTACGCAATATACGGGTCTTGATTTGTATAAAAGTGAACGAGTTTATCTAGTTCTACATATCCAACGTTTATTGTCATAAAAATTTAATTAAAAATACATAAGGAGAATTCTATCATGAATAGAGAAGAAGTAACATTGTTAGGTTTTGAAATCGTAGCCTATGCTGGCGATGCTCGTTCAAAACTATTGGAAGCCTTGAAGGCTGCTGAAGCTGGTGATTT
>NZ_AJRE01000043.1:0-22509 GCF_000296955.1 Streptococcus sp. GMD4S | reverse complement strand
AGAAAGGAGATGACTTTGACCTGGTAGCAGTTCAAAGGAAAGAGTCTTCATCTTGCCAAAGGTCTCCTTGAGCTGGCTAACCGTTCCATCAAAAATCTCTTGCCCCTTATCAATCATAAAAATTCGATCACAGAGTTGCTCAATGTCGCTCAGGTCGTGAGTGGTCAAGAGGATAGTTGTTTCTTCCTCCTGATTGATCTGGGTAATAGCCCGACGAATATTGTCCTTGACGGAAACATCCAGACCAATGGTCGGTTCATCTAAAAAGAGAACCTTGGGATTGTGAAGCAAGGAAGCCGCAATATCCGCCCGCATCCGTTGCCCCAGTGAAAGAGTCCGCACGGGATCCTTGATAAATTCCTTCAAATCCAAGACTTCATTTAAAAAGTCCATGCGTTTATGAAAAAGTGAGTCTGGCACATCGTAAATCTCTTTCAAGACCGTGTAGGTCTCTTGCAGTGCCAAATCCCACCATAGCTGGGTTCGTTGTCCAAAGACAACCCCGATATCCTTGACATAGTCTTGACGATTGTCCTGCGGAATCTTGCCATTGATCCGACAATAGCCCGATGTCGGTTTTAAAATCCCTGTCAGCATTTTGATGGTTGTTGACTTCCCAGCACCATTTGCGCCGATAAAACCTAGAATTTGGCCCTTGGGTACCTCAAAAGTCAAATCCTTGACCGCTTCAAAGGTCTGCTTTTCAGGATGAATAAAGGAGCGCAAAGCCCCTTTCAAGCCTGGTTCCTTAACAGTCTTCACAAAATTTTTCTGAAGATGTTCCACTTCTATCATTGCCATATCTATCTCCCTATCGCAAGGAATAGCAACATTGTATTTTTGACTACAAATATTCTAAGTCCTTACTTTCTAAACTTTCTAATTGTTATTCTTACAGAAGGCTTTATACCAACCTATTATAGTCCAATAAAAAACGGAATGCAAGCGTTTGCCTACAGATTATGAAATTAGAGATTTCACTCTTAAAATGCTATTTTAAATCCAAAATTCTGGTTTAATAGTTTCCTTAAAACACCAAAAAGACCTGCCCGATGGGCAGGTTACGAGTTGTAAAAAGCAAACTATTTTGATCAATATGATTCACTATTTAATCAACGAACTAATCTTTCAAAATTCTTTTCACAATCCCATCTCTATCAATTAGAAAACAATCTGGAAAGGTCATATGCTCCCATTTTTCATAATCAAAACTGGAATCAAAGTGATGTAGTAGTATTCCTATCAAATTCCCGTGTGAACTAAGTAAAATCATTTTTTCTGAGTATCTCTCTTCCAATTCCATTAAAAAATTTAGTACTCTAGCTAGTGCGTCTTGATTTGATTCCCCTTCTAAAAGAGATTCACTAGGATTTTGCCATAAATATTTAATACTGTCTTCAAACTCAGAATCTTTTATAAAGGTTGAAGATAATTTTCGCTCTCGTAACCGATTATCAAGAACTATTTTATCAAATTGAATTGGCGAGCTATTAATCGTTTCAAATGCTCGTTTATAAGGACTAGAAAAATAATAATCAATATTAAAAGAATTCAAAAAATCTAACTGGTCAAGAGATGAGAATCCTTTTTCTGATAAAGTTCTATTGAAATCATCACTTGAAAATCTTGAATGAGCATGTCTAAGTAAAATATAAGAATTATTCATAAGTCATTACCTTTCAATTATTATCATCAGTCTCAATGGATTTTTAAGCCCTCAATTATTCTCTAAAAATTCTTTAATGCGAGAAACAATAGCATCGCTTTGATAATGATAGAGGTCGTGAGGCGCATCCATATAGACGACTTGAACATTAGACTGGTCGCTTGCAAATCTCTCTGCATAACGTTGCCATTCTGATTGGCTAAAACTGGTGCCTTCGCCGTTAGATACCAGTAATAAGGTGGGAATTTTCGGATTGATGCTAGAGGGAACTTTCTTAGCATTTTCCTTTACCGTTTGAGATTCATAAAGCATGGCTTGTGACATCAACTGCTTATAAGCTAGAAGTTTATATTGTTTTCGTTCATTTTCGGTCAGAGTTTGATTTTTTATATAAAAAGACTCAGGTAAATAGCGTAATAAACCAATCTTGCTACTCCAATATGCCACAGTGAGCAAGGCCTGATTATCCTTTAAATTCTCATAACTTGACGGCAGTGCCCAATCCAGACCAATCAAGGCTTTCACTTCATCAGGATACTTCTCCTGCCAAGCCAAACTCTCTAGACTAGCCATGGAATGAGACAGAATGATAAACGGCCCTGTGATATTTGCTTGGGAAAGAGCTTGGCGAGTCTCAGACAAAACCTCCATCACATCTCTTGAATGATTGCTATCATCACTATAACCATATCCCGCCCTCTCCACGATAACTAGCTTATACTGTTTCGATAAGGATTCCGATACTTCTTTAAAATCCAATATAGGAGAAGCAATACCAGCACCTGAGATAACTACTATAGTCTCAGGTCCTTCACCTTGAACATAAACATTCATTTGATGACCATTGACAAGAACTTGCTGTCCCACAGGTGTTAGTGAGGCTTGTTCCTTTTCCAAACTGATACGATGAAAGATGAATGTTGCCCCTAAAAACAAAAGAATGAAACTAAGAAAGCCAAGACTCCATTTTTTCAGTTTTTTCATAGCATTATTGTACAAAAATTAGACTCTTTTAGCAACTTAAGATAGATTCTTCCCCAACATATTCTCTATAGTTTCAAACACCAAAAAACCTGCCCTTAGGGGCAGGTTCTTTCTGTATTGTTCAGCTCGATTAAGCTTTACCTTCTGAACCGAATACGTCGATGCGTTCTTCAACTGATGCTTGGATAGCTTTTACACCGTCAGCCAAGAATTTACGTGGGTCGAAGAGTTTTTTCTTGTCGTATTCTGCTTCGTTTGCTTCGTAGTCACGAGCAAATTTACGAGTTGCGTTAGCGAATGCGATTTGACATTCAGTGTTAACGTTAACTTTCGCAACACCAAGTTTGATAGCTGCTTGGATTTGCTCATCAGGAATACCTGATCCACCGTGCAATACGATTGGGAAACCTGGAAGAGCTTCTGTCAATTTTTGCAAGTGGTCAAGGTCAAGACCTTCCCAGTTTGCTGGGTATGGACCGTGGATGTTACCGATACCAGCTGCCAAGAAGTCGATACCAGTTGCAACCATTGCTTTAGCGTCTTCGATTGGAGCCAATTCACCTTTACCGATGATACCGTCTTCTTCACCACCGATAGTACCAACTTCAGCTTCTACTGAGATACCTTTAGCGTGAGCTTTTTCAACAACTTCTTTAGCCAATTTAAGGTTTTCTTCAACTGGAAGGTGTGAACCGTCAAACATGATTGAAGTGTAACCAACTTCGATACACTCAAGTGCATCTTCGTAGTGACCGTGGTCAAGGTGGATAGCTACTGGTACAGTGATACCCATTGACTCAACAAGGTTAGCGATCAAGTTGCGAGCAACTTTGTAACCACCCATGTATTTAGCAGCACCCATTGAAGTTTGGATCAAAACTGGAGCTTTTTTAGCTTCTGCTGCACGCAAGATAGCTTGAGTCCACTCAAGGTTGTTTGTGTTAAATCCACCAACTGCATAACCGTTGTCACGAGCTGCTTGGACAAATTTTTCTGCTGAAACGATTGCCATTTGTCAGGCCTCCTATATATTTTTTGGGACATCCCATTTACATTGTTCATTTTATCACTTTTTGACAAAAAAAGCTAGTTTTTCCCATACTTTAGATTGAATTTCTTCCAACTCAATCAATGTAAACCCTTTCTTTCCCTTAGTCTTGATCGACTTTAGGATAAGACATGAAGAAGGTCAAACGATAATCTTGCATCTCAAAATGATAAGGTAATTTCTCGTGTTCTAATAAACTTTTGACCACAAAGAGCCCCATTCCTGAACCCTTGGCCTTGCGACTAGCATTTTCAGAAAAAGACTGGGCCAATTTTTCTTGTTCTTCAGAACTACAGCTATTCTCAATAAAGAGTTCTCCTTCTCTCTCCCCGATGCGGACCAGGCCACCTGGAGTGGAGTGCTTGATGGCATTGCTGATGAGATTAGATAGGATCAATTTCATGACAGATGGGTTTATGTAAGCTTGCTGACGGGTTAGGCTAATGTCTACCTGAAGTTCTCTCTCCTTGGCGAGCAAAGCATAATCATTAACCAGACTTTGCGTCATCTGAAGAAGGTCGACCTCTTCTTTCTCGTCTCGCAATTCCTGAACAGAAGAAAGAGACAGTATCTGGAGAACGTGGTGGCTGAGGTCATCCACAATCCCCAAGGCAACTCCAAGATAATGGTCTCTATCCTTATAACGGCCGACATTTTCTTTCATATTTTCGATTAGGATTTTCAAGCTAGCCAGTGGTGTTTTCAATTCATGAGAAGCTCCTCGCAGGAACTCAACCTTCATCTTCTCCAGCTGGAGAATAGCTTCATTCTTGTCATGCAAGTCCGCAATGACAGTCAAGAGATGCTGGTAAAGGCTATTGATTTGTTCCTTGAGATCACCAATCTCGTCCTTAGAATCTACACGCAATCGCACTTGGGCATCCAAATCCATCATCCGACGGGTCACTCGCTTGATTTCCAAAATCGGTGCAACAATGGTTCGAGCATAGATATAGGCTACCAAGAGGGAAATCAGAAAGGATGCCAGCAAGGTATAGGGGAGAAACTGGAGACTGATCTGCTCTGCTTCTTTTTGCAAGTCCATGGAAGCTAGAAATTGGAGAGTCATGGTGCTACCATCTTGCGTTTTCACCTCACGCTCCTCGATAAAGAGGGAAATGGTCTGGCGGTCCGTATCCAGAGGAAGATTGTCCTTGACTTCTAACTTGTCCTCGGTCATCTCTCCCTTGACAGCCCCTTTGATATCACTGGTCTGGGAATACAAGTCTAAGACTTGCTCAATATTCTGCCTATCTTTTCCGTCTAGGGATTGGGCAATAGCAGTCGCTTTCTGACCAATGGTTTCCTGACGATGGCTCAGATAAGTAGAGGGAAAGAGAAAATAAATGGCTAAATGAAGACAAATAACCAGAACACTAAAAATCGAGAAGGTATAGCTAAAAATCTTTGTAAATAAACCTGTTCGTTTCATTTTCGCTCCAATTTATAACCAACATTGCGCACAGTGAGGATGCAATCCAAGTCTAGCTTTTTCCGCAGTTCTTTGATATAGACATCAATGACACGGTCAAAGGGAACCTCATCTGTTGCCTTCCAGACCGCATCGATAATCTGAGAACGAGTCAAGGCCCGTCCTTCATTTTTCACCAGATAGTCCAGAATTTCCAACTCTTTGGCATTAATGGCCACTTCTTGACCTGCGAGGCTTGCACTGTAACTCTCAAAATCCACCTTGGTATCCTTATAGGAGAAGACTCGTCCCGTATCGTAGTAGCGCTTGAAAATTGCATCCACCCTCACTTTTAGAAGGGAGAGAGAGAAGGGCTTTTCCAGATAACCATCTGCTAGAGAAGCAAAAGCACTCATCTTGTATTCCTCATCCTGAAAGGCGGTTAACATCAGGACAGGGACCTGACTGGTTTTACGAATCTCCGCTAGGACTTCGAGGCCATTAAGCTTGGGCATTTGGATATCCAATAAAACTAGGGCTACTTCATAGCTGGAAAATTTTTCCAGAGCTTCTTGACCGTCTGCTGCCTCAATGGTTTCATAACCACAATCCGTCAAATAGTCACTGATTCCCTCACGGATCATCTCTTCATCTTCTACAATTAAAATTTTCATAGAAAAAACGGTTCACATCCTTTAAATTTCTTGTAAATCTCCTCTGTTTCATCCTGATAGGAAGAGTCCTTATACTCAATGAAAACCAAAGAGCAAACTAGGAAGCTAGCCGCAGGCTGTACTTGAGTACGGCAAGGTGAAGCTGACGTGGTTTGAATTTGATTTTCGAAGAGTCCTTATCAAGACAAAACAGATAAAAATGCTACCTATATTATACCCCATTTAGGGGAGAATAGGTAGCAAGTTTTTTATTCGCTATCGAGCAAGAGTTCTTTTGGTTGTTTTCTAAGGAGATTGCTTGAAGCAAGCGCCATAACGAGAACCACTAGAACCAAAGCAAGGACAAAGACGATGATAAAGTCTGATGTCTGAATGGAAATGTCTAGGCTCGACAAGGTCTTGCTAAAGCCGTCTACTTCTGCACCACCACCAAGGTTAGAAGCTTGAGCAGCCTTACTGGCTTGCTTGGCAACACCTGAAGTGACATTGGCAAGAACAGTATTTCCGATTGCACGGGCTGTGTAGTTGGCTAGGAAGTAAGCAGAAACAAGAGCAGGGATGGCAATCAAGATCGATTCGGTGATGAATTGCCCCAAGATACTTGCCTGCTTGAGACCGATAGAGAGGAGGATTCCCACTTCCTTGCGACGGGCATTGATCCAAAGACTGAGCAAGAGTGCAAGGAGAAGAACTGAGAAGCTCAAGCTACCCCAAAAGAGGAGGTTGGCCATCTTGTACATACCAGAGATGGATTGCTCTAGAGCTGGGTAGTTAGAGGAGCTCTTCACAAGTGTGTAGCTCTTCCAGTTGATACCGCTGATACCATTCAACTCTTTCATGACGTCATCCAAGTTCTTGTCCGCTGTTACAAAGAAGGTTGCGTCCCCATAAATAGCTGTGTCTTCTGTGTATCCATAAAGTTTTGCAGCAGTGTGAATGTCTGTGATAGCTGTGTTTTCATAGAGTTCTTGTGAGTAGGTTACTGCTGACTTATTGTGACCATCAAAGAGTCCCTTGATTGTCACTTCAACTGTTTCTTTGGCCCCTTTTTCATTGTCTGCATCATAGACATTAGAGTCCAATTTGACCTTATCTCCGACTTTCCAACCGTGTTTGGCTGCCAAGTCCTTGTGCATGAGGATCTTGTCCTTGTCGTCGTTGGTTAGGTGCTCACCTTCAACTAGCTTATATGAGCCAGAGACAAACTTGTCTTCTTTAGAGGAGTCATTGACACCTGTAATCATCAAACTGCTTCCAAACCGTTTGGCACGGTCTGCAGTGAGATTTTTCTTGGTTTCTGGCGTTTCAATGAGGTCGTATCCAGTCAAATCTCCGATAACGTTGATGCGTTTAACATAAGACTCGATGGCCTTATTTTCGGTGATTTTTTTGATATCCTCACCCTTAATATTCCCAGAACCACGTGGCGTTCCTTGATTGACGCGACGATTGATTTGCATGGAGAAACTATTGGTGATATTTTTAAAGGTCTCCTGAGAGGCCTTGGCAGTAGCTCCCTTGATCGACAAACCGACCAAACTCAAGCTCGCCATGAGGAGAATAATCAGGAAGATAACAATCGATTTGAAAAACTTCCTTGTAACATAGGCAAATGCGTTGTGTAACATAGGTTCCCTTTCTAGATTTGATTTCATAATTCTATCAAAACAAGCTCATCTTATTTTGTAGTGTTGCGAGTTTCAGTCAGTTTCTTGTCCTTCAATTCAAGTGTAATATCTGACGCTTGTGCCACTTCTTTACTGTGGGTGACGACGATCACACATTTACCTGTTTTCTGGGCAAGTGATTTGAGCAGTTCGATAATATCTCCAGCAGTTTTAGGGTCCAGATTTCCTGTTGGCTCATCAGCTAGAATAACTGGAGCTTCTGAGACTAAACTGCGAGCGATGGCTACACGTTGCTGTTGACCACCTGATAACTGGAGAACGTTCCGCTTGATCTGACTTTCATCCAAACCAAGCTCAAGAAGTGTATCCTTGCTTGCTTTTTTGTTGACCAAGCGGATATTTTCCAGCGGAGAAAGATAATCTATCAAGTTATAATTTTGAAAGACCAGGGAAATATGGTGCATGCGATGGTATGAATACCCCTTGTTCCGAATGTCCTCTCCTTGGAAAAGGATAGAACCTTCAACAGGACTATCTAGACCAGCCAGTAGGGACAAGAGAGTGGATTTTCCTGCTCCTGACTCACCAATGATACTATAAAATTTTCCGGGTTCAAAATTATACTTGATCTGATATAAAACTGCTTCAGCAGTGTTCTTATAACGGTAGGTAACATCTTGCAATTGTAATAAAGTCATGATTTCTCCTTCTTAACTAATAGATGATAAAATTTCTTTCGGCGATTTTCTAAATAGAAATACGAAACAAAGGGCTACAGACAAGCAACCAATCAGGAGCAGAAAGACATAGGATTCTGCAAAGGATAGGAGACTGGTTGATAGACCACTTGCTTTGGCCAGCGTGTCCTGTAAGGTTGCCTGATCTCCACTGGCTAGTACAGTTTGGAGTAGATAGGATGTGATGGCATTTCCAGCGATAAAGGATGGAAGCAAAGCTCCAAGTGATACCAAAACTACCTCTAAACAGAACTGGAGGAAGATCGAACTCTTGCCTTTTCCAAGTGCCAGAAGAATCCCCACTTCGTAGACTCTTTCTCTCAACCAGAGAGACAAGACCAAAATTAGGGCTCCTGCTCCTGCTATCAACATCCCATAAAGGAAGATGGTCAGGAAGGTTTGGAAGGTTGCCACTGAGTCTTTGATTTGTTCAAAGGCCTTGTTTTCCTTCTCGACTTGGTAGCCTTGACTTTCCAAAGCCAAGTTTTCCACCTGCTTCATGAGTCCGTCCATTTCCTTAGGATTTTCTACATAGAAGCGCGCTGCACTGACCTGCGGTTCACTATTTCCCAGAAGGGTTTGGCTACTTTCATAGTCTGTAAAGACCTGGTTTTCACTGAAGTCGGAAGACAAGCCTGTGAACTTTTCTTGTTTTTTACCAGAAAAGATGCCGACAATTTCAAACTCTACTGTTTGCCCCTTTCCAGCTTCGGACTGACCAGCATCCAAGCGAATCTTGTCGTGAAGCGAAAGACCATTCTTCTTGGCCAACTCTTCGTGGATGAGGATTTTCTTGGAGTCCCCTTTTTGAAGGTGTCGCCCTTCTTTTAGATTGAAAGCCGAACTGGTAAAGGTGACATCCTTGGATGAATCCTCGAGAGCCGTTAAGCTAACCAAGTTCTTGTCTGCAGCTGACAAATCATCACGTTCTACGCTCTGCTCACCACTCACCGCTTCCTTGTCTTTTAGTTTTGCGACCGTCTCAAGTTCAGGAGAGACATTTTCCAGTCCCTTAATCTTGCTCACGGATGCAAGGTCAGACAACTTGAAGGTCTGTCCATTTTCGATCTTTTTGATAGAAAAAGAAGTATTGAGTGATTTGTAAAGATTGCTTTCTACTGTTTTGTTGGACTTCATCAGAGTCAAACAGGCTGAAATTCCTGCTAAAAGGACAAATAAAATCAGAAATAAAATAAAACTTCTCAGTCGTTTTCTGCTGACATAAGCCCAAGCTCTTTGGATTGGATTCATTTGTCACCTCCATATTTGTAAGACTATTATAAAATCCAAATATGAAATGTTTATGAAATCAAAAATTTTTTTGATTTATTTTTTGAAAAAATGAAGAAAGCTAGCAACTGCTAACTTTCCTTCTTATATAAGGAAGTATAGTACCAATCAAAAATCTACTTCATTTTAAAAATGATAGTCACATCTTTCTGATTAGTCTTTTTCCATTTCCTAAGTTCTTCATTTTCTGACTAGTGTTTGAGGATATTCTTGATAGAATGAAATAGTGAACTCAGTTTAAATGTTCTGATACAATGAACTGTTCTTGATGCCAATATTTTTCTATACACGAAACGTAGCCTCTAGTCTTCTTTGTAAAAACAAAAAGAGCTAGCCAAAGCTAACTCTTACCCTATGCGGAGAGAGGGACTTGAACCCTCACGACCTAAAGCGGTCACAGGATCCTTAGTCCTGCGCGTCTGCCAATTCCGCCATCCCCGCGTCGATTACTTTACTAGTATATCAACTTTCAAAATCTTTGTCAACACTTTTTTCAGATTTTTTTCATTTTTCCAACCGGCTTATAGTTCAATTTCAGCAAGGTTTTCATCCAGTAATTTTGCTCCCAATGTGTTCTTAAAATGCCCAAGAGCAAACAGATGATTTTCTGGCCAAATAGAGGCAACCGCAGGTTTGACAACTTCAATGTCATAACCTAAATTGTAGGCATCAATAGCCGTATGAAGGACACAAATGTCAGTCAATACACCGGTCAAAATGACCGTATCTACCCGACGTTCCCGCAAACGGATATCTAAGTCCGTTCCTGAAAATGCTGAATAGTGACGTTTGTCCATCCAAAAGACGCGACTATCCGCCTCATGCTCAGCATAAAAGTCAGCTAGGGGGCCATAAAGGTTACGACCACTAGTTCCGATGATGTTGTGTGGTGGAAAGAGCTTGCTTTCTGGGTGGAATGTATCCTTCTCTTCATGAGCATCAATGGTAAAAAAGACATAGTCTCCACGATCAAAAGCTAATCTGGTTGCCTGATCAATGGCTTTTGATATTGCTTGAGCGGGAGCGCCAGCAGTTAGCTTTCCATGGTCTGCTACGAAATCCTCTGTATAGTCAATCGAGATTAAAGCTTTTGCCATTAGTAGTCCCTCTTTTTCACTTCCTCAAAAATATCACTAATTAGAACTTTGAGATAAGTCCCCTTCATTCCTAATGAGCGACTCTCAATAATTCCCGCTGACTCCAGTTTACGAAGCGCATTGACAATCACTGAGCGTGTAATGCCAATACGGTCTGCAATAACAGACGCAGTCAGCTGCCCTTCATTTCCATCCAATTCAGCTAAAATAGCTGATACGGCACGAAGTTCTGAATAGGAAAGGGTGTTGACCGCCATGGTAACAGCCGTACGACGGCGAATATTTTTCTCATCTTCTTCACGTTGAAAGTTCAATAGTTGAATTCCCACAACCGTGCTCGCAATCTCGACAAGAATCAAATCTTCATCTTCAAATTTCTTATCATTGCGCCAAATGATTAACGAACCTAGGCGAATCCCTGATACATGAATCGGAGCAATAGTTGTCAACCCATCTGGAAAGTCCGCACGGCTCTCCACAGGGAAAATGGTCAAATCATGTTCAACAGGAAGATTTGCTTCCGTATCATAAATCATGTTCGCCCCTTGTACATAGACCTCAGGGAAGGTTTTGGTTTGGAAGAATTGTTCTACACGGTCATTATTGGTCTTATAACGCATAAAGTAGCCCAAGAGACGTCCCTTGTTATTCACAATACAAGCGTTACAGTCAATAATATCAGCTAACTGGCGTGTGATCGCATTGTAAGGAAGTTCATCTTGGAGTTGCTCCTCAGAGCGCTTTAGAATAGACGTGATTTTTCTTGTTTTTTCTAATAAATGTGCCATTTTTTACCTCGCATATAATCGCTTCCATTATAACATAGAAAAGTCTTTATTTCAATAATTATCTGAAAATTGCTTATTTAATTGCAATTTTGAACAGCAAAAATATTTTAGAAAAAAAAGCGATTTTTTTATTGACATCCTATTTTATTTTTGATATTATAACATTATAAGAAGATGACATGATAAATCCCTTTCCGTTTCACCTATCCTTTACTATCACCATCTTCTTTTACTATCGGTCTCCTTATATATAAAAGCGATTCACACTGTGAATCGCTTTTTTCTATTTGTCTCCTTTGTTACGAATAACAAAGCCGGTCTTCTTTTCGCTTGAAGTGTTGCGAGGTTTTTTATTGTCTTTATTACGGTAACGTCTGTCTTTATCAAAACGATCGTTCCCACGACTGCCTTTTTTGAAATCATCACGGCGACCATTGCCGCGGCGATCACGGTCTCGACGGTCGTCCCCACGACGGCCTCCACGACCTCCCTTACCTTTGCCACCGAATCCATTACCTGATGGTTTAAATGGCAGTGGTTTTTCACGCGCAATCTCCACTTCAGGAAGGCTGTCTGGATCTTGGACTGTCAGACTCAAGATATACATAGCCAATTCTTCTGGACTAAATTCTGCAGCTAACTTACGAGCATCTTTAGCAAATTTCTCAAAGTTCCCACGAATGGCTTCGTCTGCGAAGTCTCGTTCGATTTTCTTGAGCGCTACTTGTTTCTTAGCTTGGAAGGCTTCTTCTGCTGTCGCTGGTTTCAAGCCTTTCATGCGTTTCTTAGTCAAGGTTTCGATGATTTGAAGGTAGCCCATTTCATTTGGTGCTACGAAAGTAATAGATTGACCTGACTTACCAGCACGACCTGTACGACCGATACGGTGAACATAACTTTCAGGATCTTGTGGAATATCGTAGTTGTAGACATGGGTCACACCTGAGATATCCAAACCACGTGCTGCAACGTCTGTCGCAACTAGAACATCAAGATTCCCATTTTTGAAATCACGAAGGACACGAAGACGTTTGTTCTGGTCTAAGTCACCATGAATCCCTTCTGCACGGAAGCCACGGATTTTAAGTCCACGAGTCAATTCATCTACACGGCGTTTGGTACGACCAAATACGATAGCAAGCTCTGGTTGTTCCACATCCATAAGACGTGTCATGGTATCAAATTTCTCTTGTTCCTTGACACGGATATAGTACTGATCTACCAATTCTGTTGTCAATTCCTTGGCAGCAATCTTGACATGCTCAGGGTCTTTCATAAACTGAACACCGATACGTTTGATAGCATCTGGCATGGTTGCTGAAAAGAGCAAGGTTTGACGATTTTCAGGGACACGGGAAATGATGGCTTCAATGTCTTCAAGGAAGCCCATGTTGAGCATTTCGTCCGCTTCGTCAAGAATCAGAGTTTCAATATCTTGTAATTTCAAGGCCTTGCGTTTAATCAAGTCCAAGAGACGGCCTGGTGTTCCTACCACGATGTGGGCACCAGATTTAAGAGCTTTGATTTGTTTTTCAATGCTGGAACCACCGTAAACTGAGCGAACTTTCACTCCCTTGCTACGGCCAAAACGGAAGAGTTCCTCTTGACTTTGGACAGCGAGTTCACGAGTTGGAGCGATAACCAAGGCTTGGATGGTCGCTTCTTCTGTACGGATTTTTTCAAGGGTTGGCAAGCCAAAGGCTGCAGTTTTTCCTGTACCTGTCTGAGCTTGACCAATAACGTCTTTTCCTTCGAGAGCCAAGGGAATGGTCTGTTCTTGGATGGGACTGGCTTCTACAAATCCAGCTTTTTCAATCTCTGCTAGCAATTCAGCAGACAAGTTAAATTCATTAAATTTCACGTTATTCTTCTTTCTAAAGGTGGTGCGAAGCCACCCTATAGGGCTTTAGTTTATACTTTTCTTTTCATGACGTATCTTCTACAAAAAAGAGATACCGTGTTGCTTCTTTTCCACGAAAGAAAAGTACTGGTTTCTTTGCAACCTATCTAGTATAACACAAGAGAGAAGCAAAAGATAGCCCAATTTCTCTAGAAAATCATGTAAGCGATTTTCTAGCAGTAAAGTAGCCCGAAACTGGTTTTTCAAAGGATTTGAAGGGAGCATTTCAAACTCACTCCATTTCCCGTAGCAGAATTGTGCAAAAGTTTTTTTCTTGTGCTAGAATGAAATGCGAATAGGAGGACTATAAATGTTAACTTATGATTTAATCGTTATCGGATTTGGTAAGGCAGGGAAAACACTGGCTGGTAAACTAGCTTCAGCTGGTAAAAAAGTTGCCCTTATCGAACGTAGTAAGGCTATGTACGGCGGAACTTGTATCAACATTGGTTGTATCCCAACTAAAACTTTGCTAGTTGCTGCTGAGAAAGATTTGTCTTTTGAAGAAGTCATTGCTACCAAAAATACTATCATTAGTCGCCTCAATGGTAAAAACTATGCGACTGTTGCTGGTACAGGTGTGGATATCTTTGATGCGGAAGCTCACTTCCTTTCAAACAAAGTCATCGAAATCCAAGCTGGTGATGAAAAACAAGAACTGACTGCTGAAACTATCGTTATCAATACCGGTGCCGTTTCAAACGTCTTGCCAATCCCTGGACTTGCTACAAGTAAGAATGTCTTTGACTCGACTGGTATTCAAAACTTGGACAAATTGCCTGAAAAACTTGGTGTCCTTGGTGGCGGAAATATCGGTCTTGAATTTGCAGGACTCTACAACAAACTTGGAAGCAAGGTTACAGTCCTAGATGCCTTGGATACTTTCCTTCCTCGTGCAGAACCATCCATCGCAGCTCTTGCTAAACAATACATGGAAGAAGACGGTATTGAATTGCTTCAAAACATCCGTACTACTGAAATCAAAAACGACGGTGACCAAGTCCTTGTCGTAACTGAAAACGAAACGTACCGTTTCGATGCCCTTCTCTACGCAACCGGACGTAAACCAAACGTTGAACCACTTCAACTTGAGAATACCGATATTGAACTAACAGAGCGTGGTGCTATCAAAGTAGACAAACATTGTCAAACAAACGTTCCTGGTGTCTTTGCAGTCGGAGACGTCAACGGTGGACCTCAATTTACCTACATTTCACTTGATGACTTCCGCGTTGTCTACAGCTACCTTGCTGGAGATGGTAGCTACACTCTTGAAGACCGTCTCAATGTACCAAACACCATGTTCATCACACCTGCACTTTCTCAAGTTGGCTTGACTGAAAGCCAAGCAGCAGATTTGAAACTTCCATATGCAGTGAAGGAAATCCTTGTTGCAGCAATGCCTCGTGGTCACGTAAATGGAGACCTTCGCGGAGCCTTCAAAGCTGTTGTCAATACTGAAACAAAAGAAATTCTTGGAGCAACTATCTTCTCAGAAGGTTCTCAAGAAATCATCAACATCATCACTGTTGCCATGGACAACAAAATCCCTTATACTTACTTCACAAAACAAATCTTCACTCACCCAACTTTGGCTGAGAACTTGAATGACTTGTTTGCGATTTAAGTTGAGACTGATTTGTTAGCTAACAGCCCTCTTTGGGCTGTTTTTGTTTCTGCGAAATCTCAAAACTGTCTTTTCCCTCTTTTATGATATAATAGAAACATGAAATTAAAAACTACTTTGGGCCTCCTTGCTGGGCGTTCTTCTCACTTCATCTTGAGCCGTCTTGGCCGTGGAAGCACGCTCCCAGGAAAACTCGCCCTTCAATTTGATAAAGATATTTTACAAAATTTAGCTAAGAACTACGAGATTGTCGTGGTCACTGGAACCAACGGGAAAACCCTGACAACTGCCCTCACTGTCGGCATTTTAAAAGAGGTTTATGGTCAGGTTCTGACCAATCCAAGCGGTGCCAATATGATCACAGGGATTACGACAACCTTCTTGACTGCCAAATACTCTAAAACTGGGAAAAACATTGCCGTCCTCGAAATTGACGAGGCTAGTCTATCTCGTATCTGTGACTATATCCAGCCAAGCTTATTTGTCATCACTAATATTTTCCGTGACCAGATGGACCGCTATGGTGAGATTTACACGACTTATAACATGATTTTGGATGCCATTCGTAAGGTGCCTACGGCTACAGTTCTCCTCAATGGTGACAGTCCACTTTTCTACAAGCCAGCTATTCCAAATCCTGTACAATATTTTGGTTTTGACTTGGAGAAAGGTCCAGCAAAACTTGCTCACTACAATACTGAAGGTATTCTCTGCCCAGACTGTCAAGGTATTTTGAAATATGAGCTTAATACTTATGCTAATTTAGGAGCTTATATTTGCGAAAACTGTGGATGTAAACGTCCTGACTTGGACTACCGTCTGACAGACTTGGTTGAGTTAACTAACAATCGTTCTCGCTTTGTCATCGACGGACAAGAATACGGTATTCAAATCGGTGGACTCTACAATATTTACAATGCTCTTGCTGCGGTTGCCATCGCCCGTTTTCTCGGGGCTGATTCGCAACTCATCAAGCAAGGATTTGATAAGAGCCGTGCTGTCTTTGGACGCCAGGAGACCTTCCATATCGGTGATAAAGAATGTACTCTTGTCTTGATTAAAAATCCAGTCGGTGCGACCCAAGCTATCGAGATGATCAAACTAGCCCCTTATCCATTTAGTCTATCTGTCCTTCTCAATGCCAACTATGCAGACGGAATTGACACTAGCTGGATCTGGGATGCGGACTTTGAACAAATCACTGACATGGACATTCCTGAAATCAATGCTGGTGGTGTTCGTCATTCTGAAATCGCACGCCGTCTACGAGTGACTGGCTATCCAGCTGAGAAAATCACTGAGACAAGCAATCTGGAACAAGTTCTCAAAACCATTGAGAACCAAGACTGCAAACATGCCTATATCCTGGCTACCTATACTGCTATGCTGGAATTCCGCGAACTGCTGGCTAGTCGTCAGATTGTTAGAAAGGAGATGAACTAATGGTTTATACTTCACTTTCCTCAAAAGCTGGCAATTACCCTTATCAGCTCAACATTGCCCACCTCTATGGAAACCTCATGAATACCTACGGGGACAACGGCAATATCCTCATGCTCAAGTATGTGGCTGAAAAACTGGGAGCTCATGTAACAGTTGATATCGTTTCACTTCATGATGATTTTGATGAAAACCACTACGATATCGCCTTTTTCGGTGGTGGTCAAGACTTTGAACAAAGTATCATCGCAGGCGATCTACCTGCCAAGAAAGAGAGCATTGACAACTACATCCAAAACGACGGAGTGGTTCTCGCTATCTGCGGTGGTTTCCAACTATTGGGTCAATATTATGTTGAAGCTTCAGGGAAACGCATCGAAGGGCTAGGGGTCATGGGCCACTATACCCTCAACCAAACCAATAACCGCTTTATCGGTGACATCAAAATTCACAATGAAGATTTTGATGAAACCTACTATGGCTTTGAAAATCACCAGGGACGTACCTTCCTCTCAGATGACCAAAAACCGCTGGGACAGGTGGTCTATGGAAATGGAAATAACGAAGAAAAAATCGGCGAAGGGGTTCATTATAAGAATGTCTTTGGTTCCTACTTCCACGGACCTATCCTCTCTCGCAATGCCAATCTAGCTTATCGCCTGGTTACTACTGCCCTCCGGAAAAAATACGGTCAGGACATCCAACTCCCTGCTTATGAGGACATTCTCAGTCAAGAAATCGCTGAAGAATACAGCGACGTGAAAAGCAAGGCTGACTTTTCTTAAACTAAGGAAAATTAGATAAAAGAACTCCGCTATCCTTTCGGAGTTCTTTTTGCCTGTTCTTTTACCCTTCTCCCTTGCATTTTCTCTCATTTTTTGCCAAAATAGAGGGGTAGAAAGAAGGTAGCATATGTCTAAATTACAACAAATCCTAACATATCTTGAATCAGAAAAACTAGACGTCGCTGTCGTATCTGACCCCGTCACTATCAATTACCTCACTGGCTTTTACAGTGATCCCCATGAACGCCAAATGTTCCTCTTTGTTTTAGCGGATCAGGAACCTCTCCTCTTTGTCCCAGCCCTTGAGGTTGAGCGTGCAAGCAGCACTGTCTCTTTCCCAGTTGTGGGCTATGTGGATTCTGAAAATCCATGGCAAAAAATCAAAAACGCTTTGCCTCAACTTGACTTCAAACGTGTCGCTGTTGAGTTTGACAATCTCATCTTGACCAAATACCATGGTTTGAAAACAGTTTTTGAAACTGCTGAGTTTGAAAACCTCACTCCTCGCATCCAACGCATGCGCCTCATCAAATCAGCTGACGAAGTGCAAAAAATGATGGTTGCAGGTATCTATGCTGATAAGGCTGTTAAGGTTGGTTTTGACAATATTTCTCTTGATAAGACAGAGACAGATATCATTGCCCAAATCGACTTTGCCATGAAACGTGAAGGCTATGAAATGAGTTTTGATACCATGGTCTTGACTGGCGATAACGCTGCAAATCCGCACGGAATTCCTGGTGCAAACAAGGTCGAAAAAGACGCCCTTCTCCTCTTTGACCTCGGTGTCATGGTCAATGGCTACGCATCAGATATGACTCGTACGGTCGCTGTCGGTAAACCAGATCAATTCAAAAAAGATATCTACAACTTGACTCTGGAAGCCCAACAAGCTGCTCTTGACTTTATCAAGCCAGGTGTGACTGCACATGAAGTTGATCGCGCTGCTCGCGAAGTCATTGAAAAAGCTGGTTACGGAGAGTACTTCAACCACCGTCTCGGTCACGGTATCGGTATGGATGTCCACGAATTCCCTTCTATCATGGAAGGAAACGACATGGTCATCGAAGAAGGCATGTGCTTCTCTGTTGAACCAGGTATCTATATCCCTGGTAAAGTCGGCGTTCGTATCGAAGACTGTGGTGTTGTTACCAAGGATGGCTTTGACCTCTTTACAAGCACCAGCAAAGATTTGCTTTATTTTGATTAAACCTAGATAAGCAAAAAGTCAGCTATTGAAGCTGACTTTTTTATTTTATCTTCTTGACACTCTGAAAGACTACAAATCCCACAACCATTCCCAAGGTATTTTGTAGGAAGTTTGGAAGGATTTCTGGCAAGGCTGCTGACCAGCCATTCATTAGAGTTGAGCCCAGAGCGTAGCCACTTACCATGACGATAGTAGCCAAGACAAGGCCTAGCCATTGCCATTTCCCTTTAAAACCTGCAAAAAATCCTTGCAAGCCATGGTTTACCAAGCTAAAGAACATCCACTGTGGAAAGCCTGATAAAAGGTCAAGCAGAAAAGCTGCTAGTCCTCCAACGACGGCCCCTTCTTTACTGCCAAAGTAAAAGGCAGTAAAGAAAATACCTGCATCCAAGAGAGTCAATATTCCTGTTGGCGTTCCAATTTTCAAGTAATAGCCTAGGACCACAGAAAGGGCGGTTAAGAGGGATACAAGGGCGATTTTAGTTGTTTTGGTTTGCTTCATATTGTCTTACTCCATATTGATCTGCTTGTGCAATAGCACGGTAAACGAAAGCTTTCGAGCTCTCTACTGCTGGTAAAAGTTCATCCCCTTTAACCAAGTGACTGGCGATGCTTGAGGCAAAGGTACATCCTGCACCCGCATTTTGGCCTTGAATGACTGGGTTTTCTAGAACAGTGAAAGTTTGTCCATCATAAAAGACATCCACTGCCTTGTCCTGACTGAGGCGATTGCCTCCCTTGATAATAACTGCTGGCGCTCCTAAATCATGCAATTTCTGCGCTACAGCTTTCATGTCTTCCAATGTTTTAATTTCCTGACCAGCCAATAATTCTGCTTCAGGAAGATTTGGCGTAATCACACTGACATGAGGGAAAAAGCGAATCAACTCTTGACAGAGTTCACTAACAGCTACATCGTGCGTTTCCTTGCAGACCAAAACGGGGTCCAATACCACAGGCACTCCTGGACGTTGCTTGATAAAGTCCAAGGCCTTCTCAGCCACACTGACAGTAGGAAGAAGGCCAATCTTAATTCCTGCAAACTCGACATCACGTAAGCTATCCAATTCATGTTGAAAAATGGCATCGTCAGTTGGAAAGACTTCAAAGCCCTTTTCGGTCAAGGCCGTCAAACAAGTCACTGCTACAAAGCCATGCAGACCATTTAAGGTATAGGTAGCCAAATCAGCTGATAAACCACCACCACTAAAAATATCATTCCCAGAAAGGGCTAAAATACGATTATTCTTCATAACGAATCTCCTTTAAATACAAGCCATTCGGTGCAGCCGTTGGACCTGCAAGTTTTCTGTCCTTCTTCTCCAAAATCAAGTCAATCTGCTCAACTGGCATTCGATTATTTCCTATTTTGAGCAGCGTCCCCACCATATTGCGAATCTGCTTATACAAGAAACCATTTCCTGAAAAGGTAAAGGTCAAAAATTGGCCTGTCTCATCAACACTAAGGCTGGCTTCTGTAATAGTCCGAACCTTGTCCTCTACACTGGTTCCAGATGCTGTAAACCCAGTAAAATCATGGGTTCCCTCTAATTTCTTGACAGCTATCTGCATTCGCTCCACATCGAGGGGATAGGGAAAGTGAGTAGCATAGTGACGGCGCATCGGATTTTTAGGACGCCCCCTATCCACGATAAACTCATATGTCTTGCTATGTTTTGCATAACGGCAATGAAAATCATCCGCCACAAGCTTAATTGAAATCACATCGATATCTTCTGGTGACTGGGTATCCAGAGCAAAACGGAGTTTTTCCACATCCATCTGATAGGGCAGATCAAAATGAATAACCTGTCCCAGAGCATGGACCCCACTATCCGTCCTACCAGCACCATGAACAGTGATGGCTTGCCCCTTATTGAGTCTCATTAAGGTTTTTTCGATTTCCTCTTGAACGCTCCGCGCATGAGGCTGGCGCTGAAAACCAGAAAAGGCATAACCATCATAGGAAATGATTGCTTTATATCTTGTCATAACTTCTATTTTATCAGGAAATAAAAGTGTAAACAAGTTTAAAAACCAATAATTGTCTGGGTACAAAATTCCCAAAAAGAAAAACTTAGGAAACCAATCCTAAGCTCTCTTTTGAAGTGCGTACATAACAAAGATAGAAGTGACAATCAACCAACATCCTAAAATGGTGAAGACCAACATACCGTTTTGAGTCACCAAGCCAATCGCACCAAGAATAAAAGGTGTCGTAAAGGCCCCAAAGCTACATCCTAGCACTGCAAAAGATGTTGCCTGATTAAGGAGCTTGGCTGGTATTCTTTCAGAAAGAAGCTGAAAGACAGTGGTCAAGGCCACACTGTAGGAAAAACCTGCCACAACACTTCCAACTACCATCACACCCAATGACGGAGACAAGGCAATCACAATCTGCCCCAATCCAAAGGTGATACCCGACCAAAGGAGCAACCTTTCTTTAAACAGAGAGATAAAGAAAGAAAAACTCACACCTGCCAAGATACCAATCAACTGCATGATACTTAAAACCAAGCTCGATAACTGGGCATCCCCTAGACCTCTTTCCACCATCAGACTAGGAATACGAATGGTGATAGCTGTATTGGTGCAGACAACTACTGCTGCTTCGACAGCCAATAGAAAAATTAAGCCTTTCATCTGTCCTGTCAAACGAGTCGTTTCGGTCTCTTTTCTCTTTGTTTCTTTCTTTTCTTTCCCATAAGGGACAAAGAGCAGATAAAGGATCAATACTAAAAACCCCGCACTGTAGGCCAAGAAGGTCACTGTCCATCCCAAGGATAAGAGTTGACCTACAACTAGAGTCAAAATCGATGCCCCGACAACTTCTGCTGATCCGCGAAGACCCAACATCTGGATCCGTGTCTTTCCATGATAGCGTTCACTGATGATGGAAATGGCCTTGGCATTGATCATCCCAACACCCAAGCCAAATAAAATCCGCATCGCAAAGACAAAGTTGTACTCCTGATACCAGAAAGGGGCTGTCCCACCGATAGAAAGGATGAGAAGTCCCAGACTAATCTGAAGTCTCTCAGGAAACAACCGCTCCAAAAACCCATTTAAAACCAGCATGATCATAATTCCAAAAGAAGGGAGACTGACCAGGAGCTCGATTTGTTCCTTGGGGTAGCCTTGATAGTAGTCAAACATGGCTGGCAGAGCACTTGAGATGGAAAAGGAGGTAATCAAAACGAGGGAGAGGGCCAAAATACTAGCCCGTTCTAAATATTGTTTCATGAATTTTCTTTCTGTATATTTCTCACTGTTTATCCTTTTAAAAGGAAGATGGCAAGAAAAGAAGGAGCCCGATTGAACTAGAGACTCCGTCCTAACTTTCCTAATAGGAAGACTATTTTCGCTTGATTTGCTTGATCAGATAGAAGATGAAGCCTGCAACCATATAGGCCGCAAAAATGATCAAACACCATTTGATAACCACGTCCCAACCCTTGTTCACATTTAAAAAGAAATATGGGAAGGGATTGTCCTTGGAATTCGGAATATTGAGTTTTAAGACCAGGCCGTTAAACAAGGCAAAAATCATATAAACCAAGGGCAAGATGGTCCATAAGACTGGATCCCAGATCTTGTATTGACCCCGTTTATCAAAGAAGAGGGTGTCAGCTAAAAACCAGAGTGGAACGATATAGTGGCAAAGGAAATTTTCCACACGGTAAAAGTCTGTCGCAATCGGAGCAAGCATAAAATGGTAAATCACACAGGTAATCATGATACTCATGGTAACACCACCCTTGAGACGAAGCAAGGTCGGACTTTGCCAATTTTCACCTGAACGGCTCATCACACGGAGCAGATAACCCGTGAAAATCGTTACCAAAAGATTGGACAACACTGTATAGTAAAGGAGCATACCAAAGCCACCGTGTTTGGTAATCTCCAAATAAACTCCTGTAAATGCCGCTAAGAACAAGAGGACACGACTATAAAAGATAAATTTATAATTCAGTTTCATGGCTAGATTTTCTTAACAAATTCTGACTTGAGTTTCATAGCTCCAAAACCATCAATCTTACAGTCGATGTTGTGGTCACCTTCTACGATACGGATATTTTTAACGCGAGTTCCTTGTTTCAAATCCTTTGGCGCACCTTTTACTTTCAAGTCTTTGATAAGGGTTACAGTATCGCCGTCAGCCAATTTATTTCCATTGGCATCGATAGCAACAACACCTTCTTCTACTTCTGCAACTTCTGCAGG
>NZ_AJRE01000042.1:0-24200 GCF_000296955.1 Streptococcus sp. GMD4S | reverse complement strand
GCTAAAAGGTGTTGGGCTCTTTCGAGATTGAAATCCTGATAGAAGGTTTTAAAATAGGTTAGAGCATCCTTAACCTTCATCTCTTCATAAAGTTTGCCAAATGAAGTACGAACTGGGAAAGCACCTGTACGAACTACGTCTTTAGGACCCCATTCTTTGTCATCTGCGATGAATTGAACGAATTTCTTAGCAGCTGCGACTTTCTTATCGTCTTTGTTATTAAATACTGCAAATCCGTTTACAAGGTATTCAAGAGATGGTTTACCAGAGTCTGATGGGAATGGTACTTCTACCACATCTACCTTACTTGCTTCCAAGAGTTTCGCTTGGATACCGTTTTGAGCTGGTGCCCAAAGGATTGTGTATGAAGTTTGACCGTTGGCAAAGTTTTGGATGTCTGCTCCACCGTCAAATTGTGAACCGTTGTTCAACAAACCGTCTTTAATCCAGCTAGCAGCTTTTTCAAGACCTTTGACGAATTTAGGATCGTCAGTTGTATATTTAGTTACATCTTTATCTGTTACAGAACCACCGTAAAGGTTTGCAATGAAGGCACGTGTTCCTTGGTCTCCCCCTTGACCAGCACTGAACAATGAACCTGGAGTGTAGCCTTTATCTTTAAGGGCTTTCAAAACTTTTTCAAAGTCATCAGTTGTCCAACCTTCTTTAACAAGGTTAGCTACACCAGCATCTTCCAACATTTTCTTGTTCATTGCCATGTAGAATGGTGCTGAACTGATTGGATACATGTAAGCTTTATCTCCAGCCTTACTTGCTTGTACGATATTTTCGTTGTTGACATCTTTGACAAATTCGTCTGTGAAGAGGTCGTTCAACTCAGCCAATTTACCGTTTTTACCGTATTGGATGATACGTCCTGGTGCGTCAAAGAGTACGTCTGGCGCTGTTCCAGCTTCGATAGCTGTTGTGATCTTTTCTGGACCTGACTTGAAGTCGATGGTTTCCAATTTCACTTTTACATCTGGATTTGCTTTTTCAAAAGCTTCGATGATTGATTTTTCATAAGTTCCAACACCGTCACCCGTTTTTTCTTGTGTGAAGACTGGGAATGCCCACCAAGTGATTTCTGTTTTTCCGCTATCGCTACTAGAACTTCCAGCATCCTTACTTCCACCAGAGTTACCACAAGCCGCAAGGCCAAGAATCGCAGCACCCGCAAGTACTGTACAAGCTAGTTTTCTAAATTTCATTTGTATTCTCCTAATTGATAAGCGTATCCATATTGGATAATGAGTTCTTTATATTTGTATACGTTTTCATTTTCTCCGACGCATCGACCACTCTCCTCTTTTTTGAGATTGTGTTATTTAAGACCGGCAACAAAGCGTTCCGTAATCTCTTTTGGTCTAGTAATAGCTCCACCAACAACGATACCTCGCACCCCATACTCAAGGATTTGCTTAGCTTGTTCTGGTGTATGAATTTTCCCTTCAGCGATGACATCCACACCTGCTTCACACAGTTTTTTGATCAGTTCAAAGTCTGGACCATCCACTTTCGGACTATAAGAGGTGTAACCTGATAGGGTTGTTCCAACAAAATCAATTCCGGCTTCAACTGCTGCTATACCCTCTTCAAAAGTACTGGTATCAGCCATTAAGAGTTGATGTGGATACTTTTCTTTGACTTGTCGGATAAAGTCTTGAATTTCCAAACCGTCGTAACGTTCACGTTTGGTGCAATCCAGAGCAATGACCTCAATGTCTAGTTCAGCCAACTCATCAACTTCTTTCATAGTCGCTGTAATGAATGGCTCCTGTGGCGGATAGTCACGTTTGATGATCCCGATAATCGGGAGTTTCGTAACCTCCTTAATCTCCTTGATATCACGAACACTGTTTGCTCGGATACCGACTGCTCCACCTTGCTCAGCCGCTTTGACTAGCAAGGGAATGACTCCTCCCGCTTCTGTATAAAGCGGTTCGTGAGGAAGTGCCTGGCAAGAGACAATGATTCCATCTTTGATCTGTTCAATCAAGGCTTCTTTGCTGATCTGTGGCATCCCCTTTCCTCCCTTTCTTGTTCTTATGGGCTTATTATATATCATTTGTTAAGCGCTTTCAATAGCTTGTAGTAGAATAGATTTCAGTTTCAAAACTATTTTATAGAACAGACTATCCTGAAAGTAGTTTCAGACCTCTTATGATTTCGAATCAACCTAAATTTAATAAAGAAAGATAGCAGGCTGAAAAACCTGCTATCTCTTCCGATACCTAGTCAAATAGCTTTTACTTATTATTCTTTTCTCTTCTTGCCAAATGCAAACAAGGATAAAAGAACACCTGCAAGACCAAGGGAAATCAGTGAGCTTGTTTCCTTGCTTCCTGTATTTGGAAGTTCATCTTGTTTAGCGGCTGGCGCTTGATAGGTCACATCTTGGCCTAGAGACAGTTTGTTGTCTGCAGCTACTAATACTAGATTGGTGTCTCCCTTGTACTCTGGCACTTCATGGACTGCTGCCTCAGCGCCATTGACACCTCCCTTATACTCTGGCAGGTCATTTGAAGCTGCCAAGACAAAGTTAGCACCTCCTCTATATTCCGGAAGTTCGTTTGAGGCTGCTAGAACTGCATTGACACCACCCTTGAACTCTGGAAGTTCATGGACTGCTGCCTCAACAGCGTTGACCCCACCTGTAAATTCAGGCTTTTCAACCGTTGGCGCTGGTTCTTCGCCTACTGTTGATAATGGACCGGTGTACTCTGGCATCTCTGCCACTGGGGCTTCCTCAGCATTGACTCCACCAGTGAATTCGGTTTTTTCTACTGTAGGAGCTGGTTCTTCACCTACTGTTGCCATTGGACCTGTATACTCCGGAACTTCATGAACCGCTGCTTCTTCTGCATTAACACCACCTGTGAACTCTGGAACCTCATGGATAGCAGCTTCACTGCCATTAATACCATCGCTTAGTTTAGAGCCAGCTAAAGAAACTGGTAAATTGTGCATGCTTTCAATTGCACCCTCAGCTAGACCTGTAATCCTTTGACCCATATCCCCTGGGTCTATTGTGAATAGGAGAGTTTTTGTATCGTACTGGGTCATAAAGGTTGCTGTCTTGCCATTTGCCAATTGAAGGGTCGGAGCCTTGTTGACCAATACTTCCGAATCGAACTCCATGGCTATAATGCCTGGCCATTTTTGGATAGCATATTTTACTTTTGCTTCTTTAGGAGAAACTCTTTCCTTGGTCAAGAAATCCCAGTTGAACTTCTTGAAGGAAAGTGTGTATGGAACACCTCCAGGAGCATGGTGTTCATATAAAAGTCCAAATTCATCTGGTCCGATTTGTTGAAGTGAGTTATAAGCATACTCACCTTCTTGAATCAAATGGTGGTGCAACCAAGTTAACTGACCATCTTCTTCTACACGAGCCACTCGAATATAACCATTTTTACGACCAGGACCATTTGCATTTGCTAATAGAATATACTCTTTGCCATTTTGAACCGTGTGAGTCGCAGCCATTTGAACATAAACGTCTGGCACATCGTAGCGTTCAACGTTATTGTCCCAAGTTAGACCACCATCATGACTGGTTGCAACCTGTAGATCTTCTGTCAACCCACGCATAAAGAGTTTGAGGTCCCCATTGTTTAACTGAACAACTGAAGCTTCTGTATTTTGAGCATAATAATTACTCATGGTACTTGAATCGACTACTGTACCATCATAAAGTGTACGATTGTCGTTGACACCACCACCCATATGCCAAGTCTTACCATGGTCGTCTGAGTAGATGATTCGAGATGATTGAGAACCATTGAGGTGGTTAGCCCGGTTGGTCGTATAGACAGGAACGACGATTCGACCTTTATGTGGTCCAGTACGAAGGGTAATCCCCACTCCAGGACCTACTCCTAGGAATTTCATCCAATCGGCTTTGACCATAGGAGTAATATCTTGAGGCGCTGACCAGGTCTTCCCGTCGTCATCGCTGTAAGACATCCATAGGTAGCTATCCTTCGCAATTCTAAATGGAGAAGTTTTGTTTGTTGTGAAGTAGATATTGCCCAGTAGCTGGTCACCCTTGTATAGATCACCCTTGTCGCTATAGGCCGGTTTAACAGGTTCTACAACAACACGGTAGTCTGTTGCTTTACCATCTGGAGTGTAAACTGTACCATTTTCTCGAATAGTATAAGCTTCCTGTTCACCTTCTCGATAGAGGAGTTGATAGGTTTTACCATTGATTTCTTTGTAGGCTTCTTCTTTTTGCGAAGACATTCCAAAGATTCCTTTTCCTTCTGGGAACATGTCATAAATGGCAAAAATGCGTTTGGTTTCAGGATCTTGAGTCAGGGTCATATCGATATTCACTGGTGAACCGATTGATGGATCAGAAGCCTTTGGATTGTCACGTAGGTTGGTAATAGTTACTCGATCTCCCCAAGTTTTACCATTATCTTCACTGCGTCTGATGACCATGCCGATATCACCCCAGTCACTCGAATGGAGACGACGTTCATCTGCACCTGCAATCAGCGTTCCTTTATCTGTCTTGAGAAGAGCTGGGATACGATAACTCTTGATACCATCTTTATTTGGTTGGTTGTTCATTCCACCTTCAAAGACGTCTTCTTTCTCTGAGATTTTCGCTCCCTCAGGAAGTTTCTTTTCTAAATCACCTCTTTCAAATAGTTGACTTCTTGTCTGAACTTCATCTGGGCTTAAAGCACGATCATAAACAGTTAGGTTTCGCACTTGTAGGTTTGATGCCCAAACTGTTTTATTGGCCCGTTTGGTTGCTCCAAGTTGAACTTGATTAACATCTGGCATATCTTTGATAAAGTTACCAGATTTGAGGCTTGTTCGAGATAAGACACCGTTCACATAGAGACGAACTCGACCATGAGGTAACTCCGCTGTTGGTTGTTCGACAGTAAAGGTCATGGAATTCCATTGTCCAGGACGAACTTTCAAAGGAGCATCTGTATACTTATCATAGAACTGCTCCCCGTTAGCGCCACGCCCTTCAATAAGAGCTGTATTATCAAGGACCGACATAGTAAAGTACTCATTTTCCTTGGTGTCACTGGATACAGAGAAGAGATTGTAAAAGCGTGGAGCTGATGCATCTGGTTTGAACTCCATGTGAATTGTAGCATTTTTTAGTTGCTTTAGTTTGTCTAGTTCACTTGATAAATCAACTCTCTGACCATTTGCTGCATTGGTTTCAACATCTTCTTTTTCAAGGACAGGATTAGCATTTTTTAAATCTCTTGAGTAATAGTCACGAGGAATAGCACCCTGATCCTCTGATTCCTCTTCCTTATTTGCTTCTTCTGCAGGGGTTTCGGTAGAGGATGGGGTTTCTGATTCTGCACTCTCATTTTTTTTCAAATGGTCTTGGTCCACCTCAACGCCGTTGTCTTGAGCTGCTGCCAATTTACCAGCCAAATCCTTATCCAAATGAGCAAGATCTCCCGAGGACGCTTCTTTTGGCAATTCTGATAAACCTTGACCAGGTTCGACAGTTTCTGTATTGGCCCCTGCTGCATTGGCTTGCTCTTGAGCTAAGACTGGATTTGCTCCAAATACCACTGTACCAATCACTACAGATGCCGCCCCAACTGCAAATTTTCGAATTCCGTATCGCTGTTTCCGATTTAAATATTTGTAATTCATGTTTGTCCTTTCATTTTTCATAAAATAAAGCGCTTTCTTTTTTCTTTAAAAATTTTTATTGTCTCTTCAAGAGACAAGTTTTACAAGAAAATATCCAACTTAATGAGAGCTTCCAATCCTCTCCCATTTTCTGCTGAGGAATTCTTTAAGCACCCAGCAGCCTTTTTCCTCCTTTCACAAGTGACTTTTCCTTTATTATACAATAAAGTCTTATATTTACATCTGTGTTCCTACAGAATAGATTTTACTTTTAAGAATATTTTAATATTTTAAATTTTCTAAAAGTACTTTCAAGTTTTGGACATGAAAAAGAGAGCTCCTGGGCTCTCATTCATCACTTCACATATTTAAAAGGAATTTCACTACCACAGAGCCAGTTGTAGACTTGGTCATTGACAAAAACATTCATGGCTTCGTGAGCATACTCTGGCATGATGCGATAGGCCTTGTCGCAAGTTAGGCGGTTGTAAATCGCAAACTGGGTAATAGGATAGCAAACATCGTCATCCAAGCCCGTAATCATCTTGACCTCACCTTGAATACGATGGGCAAGATTTTTCACATCGATATAGGCAAGGGTCGCCATGATTTCCTCCTCTGTTTCATGGAAGGGATCGTGGAACTTGAAATAACGGAAGAGTTCATCATAGGCTTCACTGGTATTGCCAATCTCAAGCACTCGTCTAAAGTCTGACAAGAAAGGATAGATGGCCACTGTTTTCTGAATCCGAGGATTGAGAGCTGCTGCAACCAAAGCTAAAGCCCCTCCTTGTGAGGCACCATAACTAGAAAGTCGCTTCTCATCCACCTGTGGCAGACTAGCAACAATTTCGATCAACTGGTAAATATCCAGATAGACATCCTTATAAAAGAGATGTTCCCGACCTTCCACAGCACCACGGATGATATGCCCCTTCACCGTATTTCCTAGTGGAGAGCGCAAGCCGTCTTGCGAATAGCCCGACTGGCCCCGCACATCCATGGAAACAACACCGTAACCAGCCACAGTATAGGCCAGCATGTCGGCCCAGTCCCAGCCACGTCCCATATAACCATGAAAGTGGAAGATTAGCGGAACTTTCTCCTCAGTCTTTGGCAGGACGACGCGTGCATAGACCTTGCCTTCATTGCTTCCTTCAAAGGTCAGTTCATAACACTTGACTTGAGGAATGTTAAAATCCCTTTCCTCCAACTGGTAGGCTGGAAGTGTGGATACTTTTTTGACTTCCTCATCCCAGAAAGCATCAAAATCTTCTGGAACTTCATCCCGTCCTAGATAGGTCTTGATTTCTTCTAACAAAGCTGGATTTTTCATAGCATGCTCCTTTAGTTTTGTAATCGCTATCATAACTCTAGCATATCTAGGAAGGCAATGCAAGAAAGAATGCTAAATAGAAAGTGATTTTAGATTCTCTTTCCTCAAACCTATCGTCTGAAAGTAGTTTTAAAAATAAAAAGAGCGTTTCCGCTCTCTGTGTATCAATAGGTGCTAGCTCCTTTCTCTAGTTTGACGGTTTGGAATTTCTTTTGGTAGGTTACTTTAATCGTCATGTGAGAGTCCTCGTTTCTTTTTGATGACTCTAGTATAAGACCCAAACCTAAAAGCTAGCTTATAGATTTCTTAGAAAAGGCTTAATCTAGATGTTCTTGCTTTTCCAGATGGAGAGCAATCATGCGCCATTCTGGATCCTCTTGCCAACCTTCTATCGAACTAATGTAGCTGGCAACCTTTCTGGCTTCTTCTAAAATCGGAAAATCTTCGATAATATCCGCCACTTGAAACTCTGGAAGTCCTGACTGTCTGGTTCCAAAAATCTCACCAGAACCACGCATTTTTAAATCTTCCTCCGCAAGGACAAATCCATTGGTAGTTTCTGTCATGATACGCATGCGGTCCTTCCCAGACTCCGTCTTGGGATTAGCTACAAGAACAGCGTAGGACTGTTTGTCTCCCCGACCGACACGACCTCTGAGCTGGTGAAGCTGACTGAGACCGAACCGGTCTGCATCCATGATAATCATAACTGTCGCATTGGGAACATTGACCCCAACCTCAATAACCGTTGTCGAAACCAGAATATCCGTTTTTCTCTCTTTGAATTCCTGCATAATCTGGTCTTTTTCGTCACTCTTCATCTTACCATGTAGAAGAGCTACTTCAGCCTTACCTGCAAAATGAGCCGTCAACTCCTCAGATAAGGCAATGGCATTTTTCAGATCCAGAGCTTCAGATTCTTCAATCAGGGGAGAGATAACATAGGCTTGCGAACCTTTTTGAATTTCTCCCTCTAACCAAGTCAAGACTTGAGCCAGTTGCTCATGCTTAATCCAGCGCGTCACAATAGGCTTCCGCCCTGCTGGCATTTGGTCAATAATGGAAACATCCATATCTCCAAAGGCTGTGATAGCCAGCGTCCGTGGAATGGGCGTCGCCGTCATCATGAGAACGTCAGGATTGTCCCCTTTTTCCCGTAAAATACGCCTTTGGCCCACACCAAAACGATGCTGCTCATCGATGATAATCAAACCAAGACGAGCATAATCAACCCCATCCTGTATCAGAGCGTGTGTTCCGATAATCAAATCAGCCTCACCCTTGGCAATGGTCTCTAAAACTTCTCTTTTTTCTACAGCTTTTAAGGAACCTGTCAAGAGAGCCAGTTTCAAGTCTGGAAAAAGGTTCTGTAAACTCTCAAAGTGTTGCTCCGCAAGGATTTCTGTCGGTACCATGAGAGCTGCCTGATAGCCAGCCGTCACTGCAGCAAACATAGCCAAGCCAGCAACCACCGTCTTTCCGCTCCCCACATCTCCTTGCAGGAGACGATTCATGTGATGGTCGGACTTCATGTCGGTCAAAATCTCCTGCAGACTCTTTTCCTGAGCTTGGGTCAGGGCGAAAGGCAGATTTTCTTTAACGGCTGTCACTTTTTCCTGGGACCAATTCAGAACCAGACCGCTTCCCTGAACTCTATTTTCAGACTTGAGCGTCTGCAATTGCATTTGGAAGTAAAAGAGTTCCTCAAACTTGATCCGGCGAATGGCCTGCTTGTATTCTGCCAAATCCTTAGGAAAATGCATAGCGCGAACAGCCTGGCAACGGGACATGAGTTTGTATTTATCCAGTAAAGACTGGGGAAGATTTTCCTCTATCAAGAGGTCCAATCCCTGATCAAAAGCTGTCTTAATGACCTTAACCAGACTGGCCTGACTGATTCCCTGAGCCAGACGATAAACAGGTTGGAGGTCATCTTCCACCTGAGCCAGAACCTTCATCCCAGTCAGACTGGCCTTGGCACGGTCCCATTTCCCAAAGACAGCAAGAGTTGCACCCAACTCTATCTTATCAGCCAGATAGGGCTGGTTAAAAAAATTCACCGCAAAAACGACCTCTCCCTGCTTGAGGCTAAAACGCAGGCGATTGCGCTTGAAACCATAATACTGGACACTAGCAGGAGTCACTACCTGACCAGACAGAACAGCCTTTTCGCCATCTTCCAACTCTAGCACCTGCTTGGTCTTGAAATCTTCATAACGGAAAGGAAAGTAGAGCAAGAGGTCTTGCAAGTTTTCAATTCCTAGTTTGGCGTATTTCTCTGCTGACTTTGGTCCCACACCAGGCAAGACATGCAAGGGTTGGTGTAGATTCATGCTCTACTCCTTTCTTTAGTTTAATGATATTCTCTCGGAATGCGGTCACTGAGGAGACAAACCACCTCATAGTTAATGGTTCCACGGTAGGTCGCTACCTGAGTTGCTGTGATTTCCTTGTCACCGTTTGTGCCGATCAGGGTTACTTTTGTTCCTAGTGGGTAAACCTTAGGCAGCCGAATAGTGATTTGGTCCATAGATACTCGTCCGACGATTGGGCAAGCTTGACCATCTACCAAGACAGTGAAATTCTGCATGTCTCGTGTCCAACCATCCGCATAGCCGATTGGCACCGTCGCGATGACTTGCTCGCTATCCGCTTGATAAGTTGCTCCATATCCCATGCAAGCTCCAGCTGAAACTGTCTTGACATGAACCAGAGCAGATTCCAAGGTCAAGGCTGGTGTCAAATCATAAGGCAAGTTCAGAACCTCTCCACTTGGATTGAGACCATACATGGAATCTCCCATACGGACTGCATTGAAAATAGTCTCTGCATGCCAGAGGGTCGTTGCCGAGTTGCTGGCATGAACCAGCTCTGGGACTTCCTTCATACTTGCCAAAATAGCTTTAAATCGTTCTAACTGGGTATTAAAATAGGCATCTGATTCTTCATCTGCAGTAGCAAAGTGGGTAAAAATCCCCTCAACGCGAGCACCGTGTTGTTGGAGCAAGGCTTGAGCCTGCTCAGCCTCGCTGGCTTCTCGAAAACCAATTCGTCCCATCCCTGAGTCAATCTTGAGGTGAACCGTTAAGCCAGATAAATCTGTCTCCCTAGCTAAGAGAGCTTGAATCCACTCCAGTCCAGCCACTGTCAAGGTGATGTCGTATTCTTTAGCTAGGCCAATAGCTTCTAACTCAGATACACCTAGAATGAGGATTTTCTTGCTGAGTCCAGCCTGACGAAGTTCAATAGCTTCATCAATATTGGAAACACAAAATCCATCAACATCATCCTGAATCGCCATCGCAACGGCAACAGCTCCATGACCATAAGCATTGGCCTTGACCACTGCCCACTTGAGCGTTCTTTCAGGGATATGAGCCCCCATTTGCAGAATATTTTGTCGAATAGCTCCCAGATGAATCAGAGCCTTGGTTGGTCTATGTGGACTAGCTTTCATGATTTTCCTCCAAAATGACACTGGCTGTCACAAACTGATCTGTATGGCTGATTGACAGCCAAATTTTTCCTGAAAATGGTGCCTGACTAAAATAGGGAGCTCCTCGTTCATTGTTCAAAACTTCCAAATCCTGAAAGGTCAGCTTGCCAATTCCTGTCCCCATAGCCTTGGAAAAGGCCTCCTTAGCCGACCAGCGGCCTGCCAAGTATTCGATCTGTCTGCGCCCTTTGAGACTGGTAAAACGCTCCATTTCTTTAGGGGTCAGCACGCGCTTAGCAAAGCCCTCACGTCGTGTAACTGCGTTTTCTATCGAAGCCAATTCTTCGATGTCAATTCCGTGTCCAACTATCATACTCATAAAAGGAGCTGAGATTCCCCCAACTCCATCCTTTTCACTTATTTTGTTAAGGTAGTATAAATTTCTTCTACCAAGGCTACTGTATTTTCCCAACCTAGACAAGGGTCAGTTATGGAGTAACCAAAGACCTCTGGTTGATTTTGGCGACCGTCTGCTAGGTAAGATTCGATCATAAAGCCTCGAACCGTCTTTTTAATCTTTTCATTCCAGTCACGATTCAGCAAGGCTTGACGAACAATGCGAATTTGTTCCATATACTGCTTGCCTGAATTGTCATGATTGGTATCGATGATAATGAAAGGATTTTCAAGTCCCATAGTCTCATAGCGATTGATGGCATTTAAGAGGGTTTCATAGTAGAAATTGGGTTCATTTTTACCATATTCGTTCATGGCACCACGAAGGATAACGTGGGCCAAAGGATTTCCTGAAGTTTCCACTTCTTGGCCATGGTAAAGGAAGGTTTGCTTGTTTTGAGCCGCATAGATGGCATTAAACATGACCCCAAGATTTCCAGATGTTGGATTTTTCATCCCAACCGGAGCATCAATCCCAGAGGCTACAAAGCGGTGTTCCTGGTCTTCCACTGAACGAGCCCCTACAGCATGGTAGCTGACCAGATCATCAACCAAAACGAGATTTGACGGATAAAGCATCTCATCAGCTGTCGTCAAGCCCGTCTCCGTAATCACACGGTAGTGTAGCTGACGAACAGCCTGCAAACCATTGATGAGACTAGGCGCTTCGCTGGTATTTGGTTGATGAATCATTCCCTTATAGCCATCTCCATTGGTACGAGGTTTAGCCGTATAGACACGCATCACGATAAAGATTTTATCCGCAACTTTTTTCTGCAAGTCTGCTAAGCGACGAGCGTATTCGAGAACTGCTTCTTCATTGTCAGAAGAGCAAGGCCCCATCACCAAAAGGATGCGGTCGTCCTCACCCGAGATGATAGCTGCTAACTCTCTATCGCGGGCTTCTTTCTTTCGCAAGGCTTCAGGTGACAACTGGGTCGCAGCCTTGATTGCTTCAATATCAATTTCTTGACCTTTTTCGATAAATGCCATCTTACTCTCCTAGCGTTTGGTAAATTTCGCGAACAAGTGCTTCTGTGTTGTCCCATCCGAGACACGGATCTGTAATGGACTTCCCAAAAACTTCTGGCTCATTTTGACGTCCATCTTCTAGATAGGACTCAATCATAAAACCACGAACATATTTTTTGATTTTCTCATTCCAGTCACGGTTAATCAAGGTCTGACGAACGATACGGATTTGATCCATATATTGCTTGCCTGAATTGTCATGATTGGTATCGATGATAATAAAGGGATTTTCCAAGCCCATCTTTTCATACTGATCAATGGTATCCATCAAATTGTCATAGTAGTAGTTGGGAATATTTTTCCCGTATTCGTTCAAGGCACCGCGAAGAATGGCGTGGGACAATGGATTTCCCGTTGTTTCCACCTCTTTACCGAGGAAAAGGAAACTCTGTTTATTTTGCGCTGCGTAAATCCCGTTAAACATGACATTGAGATTTCCAGATGTTGGATTTTTAAATCCTGTTGAAAAGTCTGCTCCACTCGCTACAAAACGGTGCTGTTGATCCTCTACAGAACGAGCTCCAACAGCCATATAAGAAATCAAATCATCCACCAGCGGAAGATTTTCAGGATAAAGCATCTCATCCGCTGTTGTCATACCCGTTTCGGTAATCACACGGTAGTGTAGCTGACGAACAGCCTTGATCCCATTGATCAAGCTAGGAGCTTCTGTCGCATTTGGTTGATGAATCAAGCCCTTATAGCCATCTCCATTGGTACGAGGTTTAGCTGTATAGACACGCATGACCATAAAAATACGGTCTTTGACCTCTTCTTGCAAAGCAGATAGACGCTTGGCATACTCAAGAACCGCCTCTTCGTTATCAGATGAACATGGTCCAATCACCAAGAGAATACGCTGGTCTTCCCCACGGATGATGGCTTCCAATTCCTGATCACGTTGATTTTTTCTCGCAAGAGCCGCTCCCTCTAATTTAGACAAGGCGCGAACTTCTTCAATGTTAATTTTAGGACTTTTAGCTTTAAATACCATGATTCATCTCCTTATAAAGCAAACGGACACCAAGCAAAAAATGATTTTTACCAGGTATCCGCCTGTATCTTATCTCATATTATTGTCTCTTACCATGACAGTTCTTGAATTTCTTACCTGATCCACATGGGCATTGGTCGTTCCGTCCGATTTGGCTCAAGTCCAAATCTTCTGGAAGGCTTGCCTGCTGCGCTGCGATATTACGAGTCGCAGTTGTACTGATATTGTGTTCAGTTTGCGGACGTTCTTGTTCATGGATTTGTGCTTTCATCATCAAGCGGGTCACATCGAATTCAATCGATCCAATCATGTCGTTAAACATGCGGAAACCTTCTGCTTGATATTCTACAACAGGGTTGTTTTGGGCATATCCACGAAGACCAACAGCATTTCGCAACTGGTCAAGAGCATCGATATGGTCTGTCCACTTGTTGTCTACAACACGTAGAATCAAGACTTTTTGGAATTCTTTCACTGCATCTTCGTCACGAAGCTTAGCAACTTGGCTGTCATAGACTTTCAAGGCACGTTGGAAAAGTTCATCTTTGATAGCTTGGTCCGACAAACCTGCAAGGTCTGAACGGCTAATTGAATCTTCTGGAAGCAAGTTATACTTAGCAAAGTTCAAGATTGCTTCCAATTTTTCATCTTCTTTCGAACGAGCATGTGCATCCACGATACGTCCAATGGTACGACGGATCATAGCATGGATTTCTGGTGCCAAGTCACGATCTGCAGTAATAACATCATAACGTTGTGCATAGATGATTTCACGTTGTTCACGCATAACATCATCGTATTGAAGGACTTGTTTACGAGTGTCGTAGTTGTTTCCTTCGACACGTTTTTGAGCTGCTTCAACTTGACGCGTTAACATGCGAGATTCGATGGCTTCGTCAGACATGTTGAGTCGTTCAAAGACACCTTTCAAACGTTCAGAACCGAAACGTTTCATCAAATCATCTTCAAGAGACAAGTAGAATTGTGACTCACCTGGGTCTCCTTGACGTCCTGAACGTCCACGAAGCTGATTATCAATACGGCGACTTTCGTGACGCTCTGTACCGATAACACAAAGTCCACCAAGCTCACGAACCCCTTCACCAAGTTTAATGTCGGTACCACGACCAGCCATGTTGGTTGCGATAGTAACCGCGCCACGTTGACCAGCGTTCATGATGATTTGCGCTTCTCTGTAGTGGTTCTTCGCATTCAAGACTTCGTGAGGAACACCTGCTGCTACCAATTTCTTGGAGAGGAAATCACTCGTTTCAACGGCAACTGTACCTACCAAGACCGGCTGACCTTTTTGGTAACGAGCTTTTACATCTTCAACTACAGCCTTAAATTTCGCATCCAGACTTGCATAGAGAAGGTCTGAGTGGTCGATACGTTGAATTGGACGGTTGGTTGGGATTGGGATAACACGAATGTTGTAAATTTCGCGGAATTCTTCTTCTTCTGTTTTACCAGTACCTGTCATACCTGCCAATTTCTTATACATACGGAAGAGGTTTTGATAGGTAATAGAAGCTGAAGTCTTGGTCTCGTCTTGAATTGGCACACCTTCTTTTGCTTCAATCGCTTGGTGCAAACCATCAGAGTAACGACGACCTTCCATGGTACGACCTGTAAATTGGTCGACAATCAAGATTTCCTGCTCTTCACTAACCACATAGTCGATATCGAGAATCATGATATAGTTGGCACGGAGGGCATTGTCGATAAAGTGAGTAAGAGCTACATTTTCAATGTCGTAGAGATTTTCTAGTTTGAAGTAGCTTTCAGCCTTGTCAATACCAGAATCTGACAAACCGATCGTCTTAGACTGAACGTCAATGATATAGTCGTCCTTGTCCAAAGATTTCACGAAGTGGTCCGCCATATGGTAGAGTTGGCTTGTTTCAACTGCGTTGGCACCTGAAACGATCAATGGTGTACGAGCTTCGTCGATCAAAATTGAGTCAACCTCATCGACCAAGGCATAATTGAGTGGACGTTGCACCATGTTTTCCGCACGAACGACCATGTTATCACGCAAATAGTCGAAACCAATCTCTGAGTTGGTTGAGTAGGTAATATCACAAAGGTAAGCCTCTTTTTTCTCCATTGGAGATTTAGCTGCCAAGTTAATCCCTACTGACAAACCGAGCCATGAGTACAACTCACCCATTTCAGTCGCGTCACGTTCTGTTAGGTATTCGTTGACTGTAACTACGTGAACCCCTTTACCTGCAAGGGCATTGAGGTACACTGGCATAGTCGCTGTCAAGGTCTTCCCTTCACCCGTACGCATCTCTGGAACATCACCATGGTGAAGAACAATCCCACCCATGACCTGAACCTTATAAGGGAAGAGCCCAAGGACACGTTTTGCAGCTTCACGAACTACTGCAAAAGCCTCATATAGCAATGAATCAAGTGATTCACCCTTATTGTACCGCTCTTTAAATTCGTCAGTTTTCGCTTTTAGTTCTTCGTCTGACATTGCAGCCATTTGGCTCTCATAGTTAAGAACCTTATCAGCCATCTTTTCCAGACGACGAAGTTCTCCTTTATCATTTTCAATAATCGTTTTTAAAATATTAGCCATGATTTTCCTTACTTTTTATTCTGAATATTTTAGAATGTTCTTTTAATTTTAGCATATTTACCATTATTTTTCAAGAAAGAATCCTTAATTTACAACGGAAAAGGCCAGCTGAAATTCAGTTTTTTTTGCATCAATCTTCTGTGGCTACCTTTTTGTTTTTTGTTCGAGATGCATGCTTGATGATCCAAGCACAACTTGGACTTAGCTCCTTCTTTTGCCAAGTTTGAAGAATCCTTTCAAACTTATCAGGATCTTCCTTGTATAAATCATTTAAATTATTAGCTACACTTTTTTGAATGGACTTGTCTCTATCATCCTTTAGATTGGTCAGAATAGTGGTGAAATCCTCAAAATAATCCAATACCACGGTTTGTTTCTTAGCCCAAGGCAGACGGATACGCATACATTCGCTGGCAAGTCTACGAACGCGCAAATTTTCATCCCGACTCCATTCTAACAGCAAAGCCATTGTAGCCTTAGGATAGCGAGCCAGCAAAGGTCTCATAGAAAATTCTCCAGTAAATCGCTTGGTTAGTTCCTTACTAAAGGCCGCGCTCAATTCAAATTCCTTGTCCCCATATAGCTCTACATATTTTCCGATTGGCCAAAGCCAATATCCTTCTGAGAACATACCTAAACCACCCTCCAACTCGGGACCCAAAATTTTCTCAAAAACCTTGAGAGAGTCCTCATAAGATAGGGGAAGGCAATCTTTGATACTTTTAGCCAAGAGTTCTTGACGCTGGCTAAACTCCAACTCTTCCAAGTCTTTTTCTACCAACAACCTAAACTTTCGCTCATCAAATGCAGGGGACGCTTCTTGCAACCGTCGACTCAAATCCCTAGCATAAGCCAAGTCATAATAATCTTTTACTTTTTTAGCCATTTTTCAAATCCCTTAATCTTCATTTTACGGGACTTATTATATCATACAGACAGTCCGTCAACAAAATTATTTTCATATCTCCAACTATTTTAACAAGAAAGAGAAAAGGACTAGAAGCTAGTCTGGTCCTTCATTTGTTAATGTTTAATTTCCCAAGAATATAGGCAATATCCCAAAATACCAAAAGAGATTGATCCAGAAGGCCAAGCAAAAGATGATGCCAAAGATGAGAAGACTGATTTTTTTAATCAGCACGGAGTATAGGATGGATAAAACTCCAAAAACCACAAAGAGTTTTTTCATAACGAAATAATATACTGAAACTCCTCCTATTTGCCAATCCCAAGGAAGGAAAAACATGAGGAACCAGAGAAGGCAAATCGTAAGAATATATCTCTTGTAGTGCGCTTCAAGAAAGGCTTTTGTTTTCTCCATAGCAAACCTCCATTTGAGTCACTGTCTCTTCCCTTTTATTATACCAAAAAAACCTGGAAAAAGCTTTCCAGGTTCGGATTTGAAATCACTAGTCCTACTAGAGAAATTCCTTTATTCACAGGCTGATTCACTTTATTGACTTGATGAAGATGTTCCAAAATCGACCTTAGGAACTGTCTTGGCTTCTTCTGTTTCTTTAAAGGTTTCAGCTTCTTTAAAGTTCATCATATTCGCAAAAAGCACGGTTGGAAAACTTCTCAACTTTTGATTGTACTCAGCTGCAACCTTATTATAGTCCTTGCGTGCTACAAAAATACGATTTTCACTGCCTGAAAGTTCGACCATTAGTTGCTCAACATTTTGATTGCTCTTGAGCTCTGGATAATTCTCCGTCAAGGAAATCAAGCGGGAAAGAGCAGAGCTCAATTCTCCCTGAGCCTTTTGGTTTTCTTCCGATGTCACTGAGCTACTACCGATTTTAGCTCTAGCATCCGCAATCTTGGTAAAGACTTCGGTTTCATGATTCATTTGTCCTTTAACGGACTCCACCAAGTTACCAATCAAGTCCGAACGACGTTGGAGGGCTGTCGAAACATCGGCCTGAGCCTGCTCCACTTTAGTCTGTTCACCAACCAGACCATTATAGGTCGTCACTGCGGAACAACTTCCCAGAACTAGTAGTCCAAAAAAGATCGCCACTATTGAGAGAATTACTTTATTTTGTTTCATATCAAAACCTTAACACTTTCTTTTATCAACTTTTCTGAGAAAATACTCAGATTTTAAATCAATTTCCCAAACTTTGTTTTTATTTTTAATTAAGGAGTGAACTCTTGCAAAGGAGTCACCTTACTGTATGGAAAAATCGGTTTGTGCAATATATGATCACTCACCAGTCATCAGACGAACCGCCACCATCAAAGCCACCGCCGTCCCAGCCTCCAGATGAGTCGGAGCCTGAGTCAGACCAAGAAGAACCTGAATCAGACCAAGAGGAACCTGAGTCTGATGAGTCACTGCCCCACCAGCCACCGCCAGAATCATCTCCACGTGAACCACGACCACCAAATAGAAATCCGATAATCATCACGATGAAGTAAATGAGAACTCCAAATACGATAACTCCGTCGCTCGAACTGCTTTTTCGATGACGTCTCGAAGAACTACTCTCACCAGCATACCTTTCAAGTTCCCTTAAGCGACTAGAGTTGGTAGTATAGTCGTAACTACTTTTAGAACTTGAAGCAGTCGTACTCGATCCACTATAGAACATGTAGTTGAGATTATTGACTATTGAGAGAACACCCTTGTTATAGTCACCATTTTTAAAGTAAGGACGTGCTGTTGTCAAGAACCTGTGAGTCTGATAGTCAGTGATCTTACTGGCCACATTATTACTGGTTTCAATCCGTGATTTTCTATCTTGGACTGCTACCACAATCAAGACACCGTGATTATCTCCCGAGTAGCCAATCTTCCAAGCCCTAGCTGTTTCATTGGCTACAGTCTCGATTGTTTCTCCATCTAGGCTTTTCACAACGTAAACACCCATCTGGAATTTTTCTGATTTTTTACTATTGACATTATTCAATTCCCGAATCTGACTTATAGTCTCATCCGTTAAATAATGATCCGGGTCATAAATTCCGTACTCAGGTTTTTCAGGTGCTGTGAATGCTGACAAGAAGAGAAAGATCATTAGCAACCCAAGCAAGCGAACCAACAAACTATGTTTAAATAATCTGCTTTTTTTCATAATAACCTCCCTGATAAAGGAAAATTGATTTAAGGAATTATAGCATTTTGATTTTTACAAAAAAAGTGCATTTTCATTACAAATAGATTACAAAAACTAGGAAAATGATTGAAATTTGATGACAGATTCTCCTCCAATTTGGCAGGTTCTTTTCTCCCCTTTTAGTATAGAAAAAAGAAGACTATGAAGTCTTCTTTTAGTTTATTTTTGTAGAAAAACAAGCAAGGGTTACTTGCGTTTTCTTGCAATCAAGTGAATCGGTGTTCCCTCAAAGGCAAAGGCCTTGCGGATTTGATTTTCTAAGAAACGCAAGTAAGAGAAGTGCATGAGTTCTTCTTCATTGACAAAGATGACAAAGGTTGGTGGCTTGGTTGCCACTTGGGTAGCGTAGAAAATCTTGAGGCGTTTCCCTTTGTCTGTCGGTGTTGGATTGATGGCAATGGCATCCATAATCACATCGTTCAAAACTGCTGAAGGAATACGGGTGTTTTGGCTTTCACTGATTTGCTTAATCATCTCAGGCAGTTTATGGAGACGTTGCTTGGTCAAAGCTGATACAAAGACAATCGGTGCATAAGGCAAATATTGGAACTGCTCACGAATATCCTCTTCCCATTTTTTCATGGTGTGGTTGTCTTTCTCAAGAGTATCCCACTTATTGACAACGATGATCATCCCTTTACCGGCTTCGTGGGCAAAACCTGCGATACGCTTGTCGTACTCGCGAATACCTTCTTCTGCATTGAGGACCATCAAGACCACATCAGAACGGTCAATGGCTCGCATGGCTCGCATGACAGAATATTTCTCCGTATTTTCATAGACTTTACCAGACTTACGCATACCAGCTGTATCAATCATGGTAAACTCTTGTCCATCCGTATCTGTAAAATGAGTATCAATGGCATCGCGCGTTGTTCCAGCTACTGGACTAGCAATCACGCGGTCTTCTCCCAAAATAGCGTTAATCAAACTTGATTTTCCAACGTTAGGACGGCCAATCAAGCTAAATTTAATCACGTCTGGATTTTCTTCTTCAACTTCGTGTGGTAGATTTTCCACAATGGCATCCAGCACATCACCCGTACCGATACCGTGGACAGACGAAATTGGCAGCGGTTCGCCCAATCCTAGCGCATAGAAATCAAAAATATCATTTCGCATTTCTGGGTTGTCAACCTTGTTAACGGCAAGGATAACAGGTTTATGGGTTTTATAGAGTTTGCGAGCTACGTACTCGTCCGCATCTGTAATCCCTTCTTTACCAGACACCACAAAAACGATGACATCCGCTTCTTCCATAGCGATTTCTGCCTGGTGCTTGATTTGTTCCATGAAGGGAGCATCGACATCGTCAATCCCTCCCGTATCAATCATACTAAAGGAACGATTGAGCCACTCACCCGTTGCATAGATACGGTCACGTGTCACACCCTCGACATCTTCTACGATTGAGATCCGCTCACCAGCGATCCGATTAAATAGGGTTGATTTCCCAACATTGGGACGTCCCACAATGGCAATAGTTGGTAAGGCCATGTTTTCTCACTTTCTACAATAACTTTTTCTGTTCTAGATTCTTCCGAGTTGAACGAGGTTCGGCTTGACCAAACTGCTCTGCCAAACGCTGACTCCAAGAGGTTGTCGCACGCGCACCAGCATAGTCTGCCTGTACTTTGTCATAGTCCAAAATCGCTGCTACTGGCTGTTCTTGGTATTCTTCTTCAAATACCACTTGGTTCAAAGGCAGTCTTGGTTTGACATCATGTTGTTGATTTGGCACGCCAAGGGCAATCCCAAAAACGGGATAGGTATAGTCAGGCAAGTTAAAAAGCTCTGCCACTTCTTCTGACTTGTAACGGACCAAACCGATAATCACACCACCATATCCCAGACTCTCAGCCGCAAGCAAGGTATTTTGCCCTGCAAGCGCAGCGTCCACAGACGTGATAAGGAGACCTTCTACCCCTTGAGGTTGGAAAGTGTCCGTATGAAGGCTTGCTCCCTTTTCAGCTCGGTTCAAGTCACCGACAAAAAGCAAAAAGGCTGCTGACTGGCGAATAGCTTCCTGAGGAACCAATTCATATAAAGCATCTTTCTTCTCTTGACTGCGTACAAGAATCACAGAGTAAGATTGGAAATTTTTCCAAGATGACGCCATTTGAGTAGCAGTCAAGATTTCATTTAAGTGTTCTTGAGAAATCTCTTGCTCCTTAAAGCGACGAACTGAAGTATGAGCTTTCATCAGTTTAATGGTTTCTGTCATCGGCGATTTTCTCCTTCTAGTCTTGTTTCCTCTGCTAAATAACGAATCCGTTCCATGACCCGTCTAGCTTCCCAAGTCTCATCATTTCCATTCTTTCCTTTAGCAAAATGTTTTTCCAAATCTTGGAAATTAAAGTTGGAAGTAAAGAAGGTTGGCAAATCTTCCTGCATGCGATACTGGAGAATAACTTGGAGAATCTCATCACGCACCCAAGGGGTAGATTGCTCTGCACCAATATCATCCAAGATCAAGACTTCTGCTAACTTGATGTCATCCACCAGGGTCTTCACAGATCCTTCACCGATGGCATTTTTCACATCAATGACAAAACTTGGATAGTGGAGAATGGTTGTTGAAGCACCACGTTTTTCAGATAAGTCGTGAGCCAGGGCTGCCATCATGAAGCTCTTTCCGACACCAAAGTCTCCGTAAAGATAGAGGCCTTTTCGGATACTTGGGTAAAGGTCAACAAAGGCATAGAGTCTCTCAAAAATAGGCAAACGTCCTAAGTCATCTAGGTCAATCTGAGCCAATTTCGCTTTCTTGAGACTTGCTGGTAGATTGATCAACTTGAGACGATTCTTGATTGCCGCCTCTTTTTCAGCCGCGATTAGTTCGGGTGTTTCTTCATAAGATACATCTGCATAGCCGTGATTCATGACCAAGATAGGCTTGTAGCCACGCGCTATATAGTCAGCATCCCCACGAAGAAACTTATCCCGTTCTGTGATATATTGGTTGAACTTGGAGATGCTACGATTCAACTCCTCTGGGCTGAGGGATTCTTTCTGGATAAAAGCCGCCACATCTGGGTCTTTCATAATCTGCTGGACTAGGTCCTGATACTGAAAACGACTTGTCTGACGTTTGATAACATCACCCACACTTTCCATCTAGTCTCCTCCTTCTTCTAATCGGGCTAACATTTCTTGTTTTTTACGTTCTAGTTCCAGACGAGTCTCCTCGCTGGTTTGATTTTTATATTCTGGATTACTCCACTTAGGAACATTGGTCTTAGTCGAGCTAGTTTTCGATTTCTGGTCTTCTTGCCCTTTTTGCTGACGCTCTCGAATCCGAAGCACAGCTTCTTCTGCTGTCCGAATTTTTTGATAAGCATAGTCATTTGCGACCTTCATGGCATATTTTTCATTAACATTAGCCGAATCAACCTTGTTAAAGGTTAGAAGCAAGACGATATTGATGACTTCATCCAACAAGCCTAAAGACGCCATCTGGTGAAGGAGTTCTCGTTCGCTCTGGGTGATGTTCCCCTTACGCGTTTGCTTGATTTCCGCTAAAAAGTGCAGGGGAGTTTTATTTTTGGCTTCCCTGATAATGGTCATTTCTTTGGGGCTAAAGTCAGAAGGAACCTGCTTTTGCGCAAGCTTTTCACGCATGCGTTTGACTGAAATAACCTGAGCCAGCGCTGTCGCCTTGGCTAATTGATAAGTTTCAAACCAGGTCCATTTTTTTTCATCTGCGATGGCGAATAATTCCAAAACATCCGTTTGCTCGTCTTCAAAACGCAAGCCATCTCGAGCCATCAGACGCTGGAAATGTTCCAAATCAAAATCGTTTTTTAACTTGCTTTTAGACTCGCTTGGTGTCACTTCTTCAGTCAGGGTTGGAAAGACTTGGCTCAAAGAAACAGAGAGTGCTTCTCCCTCACTTGGAGCCTGCTTCATAGCAGAAACAGCTGTATCCCCAATCTTTTTCTCTAATAATCTGCTATAGACAGAATGGCTTAGAAATTCTTGACTGGAGAGGGGAGAATGAAGCTGCAATTCATAAGTTTCCCCCTTCTGATAAAGGGTCAACAAATCCAAAGCAGATAAGACTTTAAAGGATTGGAGCAAGGTCGGCATGCCGAAGTTTAAGTGATTGAGGATGTGGGAAAAGAGATGTTCCTTTTGCCCACCATCCCAAAAGGTAATGGTATATAGATAGAGGCTCAGTGCCTCCTGACCGATAATCGGGAGGTAGCACTGCACCAGAGAAGAGGTATCTTGCGACACCCGATTATTCTTTAGAAAAGAAAAACGGTCATTTGGTTTCATCTATTTTTCCTTTTTCTTCTTAGAGGACTGGGTGATCTGCTGGAGCAGACTCTCCAACTCACTCACATCCTTAAAGCTACGGTAAACACTGGCAAAACGAACATAGGTAATCTCATCAAGCTCTGCCAATTCTTCCATGACTAAGGACCCAATATATTCACTTTGGATCTCATTCTCACTGCGACTACGGAGTTTTTGCTCGATGCGATTGACCACCATGTTGATTTCATCACTTGACACAGGACGTTTCTGGGCTGAGCGGATAATCCCATTAAAGATTTTATCTCTTGAAAACTGCTCTCGCGTACCGTCTTTTTTGACGACAACCAGCGTTCTTTCTTCTACTCGTTCATAGGTTGTAAAACGATGCTGACACTCGTCGCACTCACGTCTTCGGCGGATGGTATTTCCTTCTTCGGCTTGTCGACTATCAACAACACTTGACTTGGTAGCCCCACATTTTGGACAACGCATGCATTTCCCTCCTTGTCGTTTTCTTTTCATTATACCATTTTTTGAGCAATTCCCAAAACAATTCTTATTTTTACTTGACAAGTTTTTTGTTTTATTGTATTATTTGATTAGAACAATAAAGACAAAGAAAGGAGACTATGATGTCCTGGTCATTTGATAATACAAAACCGATTTATTTACAGATTATGGAAAAAATCAAATTACAGATTGTTTCCCATGAACTGGAACCCAATCAACAGCTCCCTACCGTGAGAGATTTGGCGAGCGAGGCTGGGGTCAATCCCAATACCATTCAGCGCGCCTTGTCTGACCTCGAACGTGAAGGATTTGTATATAGCAAGCGGACAACTGGTCGATTTGTCACCGAGGATTTAGACCTCATCCTTCAGTCCCGCAAACAACTTTCCGAGGAGCAACTGCAACAATTCGTCTCTTGCATGCTCCAATTTGGCTACAAAAAAGAAGAACTGCCAAATGTATTAAGCGACTATATTAAAGGAGTTTAAGACTATGACACTACTAGCACTTGAAAATGTAACAAAATCATATGGAGCAACTGCGGCACTTGACAATATCTCACTAGAGATCTCAACCGGAAAGATTGTCGGGCTCCTTGGACCAAACGGATCCGGGAAAACAACCCTAATCAAACTGATCAATGGCCTCCTTCAACCAAATAAAGGACGTGTTCTTATTAATGGACAGGATCCAAGTCCTGCTACCAAGGCGATCGTCTCCTACCTACCAGATACAACCTACCTCAATGAAGAGATGAAGGTTAAGGATGCTCTAACCTATTTTAAAACCTTCTATCAGGATTTCAATCTCGAAAGAGCCCAACACCTTTTAGC
>NZ_AJRE01000041.1:0-24684 GCF_000296955.1 Streptococcus sp. GMD4S | reverse complement strand
GCTTGAGTACATACCAGTCAAGGAGAAGTAGTTTTGAGGGTCATATCCCCAGTTGTAGTTGCTGTTGCTTGAAGCGTAGGCAGACAAACGTTCATGGTTTTTCAATTCATTGACAAAGTAGTAAGACAAGACTGGAAGGAGCTGGATGTGGGTCACACCCAAGTCTTTGAGATAGTCTAATTTTTCGATAAAGGCTTCGAAGGTACCGAATGGTTTGGTCAAGTCTTTTGCGATGGCAGGATCCGAAGTGAAGTCACGCACATGAGCTTCATAGATAACGGCATCTTCACGTGATTTGAAGTTACGAATCTTTCCATAGGTCAAGTCTTGCGGACCTAACTTCGCTGGATCGACAAAGGCAGCTTTAGCGACCTTATGAGCGGCATCTGTTTTTGCTAGGTCACTGTTCCAAGCCGCTAATGATTTGGCATAAGGGTCAAGAACGAGGACAGTTTTACCTTGGCGCTCGATTTGGTAGTGGTAGTAGTAGCCAGTGTAGTTGCTGATACCGAGACCAGAGTTTGCATCCAGAGTTTGTTTCCAGGTTCCTTTTTCTCCTTTTTCAAGGGGGACAGTTCCAACTACCTTTTCAGGGTCTTTCTTGTCATAGACAACAACGGAAACCTTATCAGCACTTGGAGACCAGAGGGTGAGGTCAACACGCTTGCCATCTTCTTTCAGAGTTGCGCCGAGTGGCCCATCGTAACTGTAGGACTCATCCTTGAGGCGCCAGCTTGAACGTGTGGTAAAGCGGTCTGAATTGTAGCTGACAGTGTAAGGGTGTTGAGTGTCAGAGAAGTCGCCGATGTAGGTCACTTTTTTACCTGCCTCATCCACTTCCACGTCTGTGATAGCTACTTTATTCCCTTGGTAATCAGTGATGCTGGAGTGTTTGAGGATATCGTCTTTCTTAGCTCCAACGAGGGTAGAAAAACTGCTTTCGATACGAGATTTAGCCACGTGTTGGGCACCAGTCATACGGATATCGTGAACGTAGTAGGGGTTGGTGTAGATGGTTTCGTCATCATCTTTGAGGAAAATCTGACTGTGATTTTTTAGATCAGTGAATTTATAATCTTCTTTTCTGATTTTCACATCATCGCCTTTCTTGCTTTCGTCTAGTAATAAAAATCCAAATTCTCTTGCAGCTTCATTGAGTGGGATATCAATGTAGCGTCCATATTTTCCAGTTGCGGTAAAGTCAGTACCGTCAGGCCATTCTCCACTGCTTGGGTTTTTGACATCGCCCCAATACCAGAGAGATTTTTTGTCATAGTTTCCATCGGTGCGGTAGTAGTTGACACGAATAGTTCCTGCTGGTTGAGGGCGGTAGTTGTATACCTTGTAGTTTTCATCTAGCCAGGCCTCATTCATTTTTGGAGAGAGGCGCTCTACAGAACGGTCTCCCGTCAGGTTATCCCCCTTGGTATTGTTGATGAGGAAGCTGACTTTCTTGGCTTGCTCATTTTTGAGTTTGACATCTAGATAATAGCCGTAGTCATCTTGCTTGGCATCCTTGAAGGACTTGGCTCCATTGGGCCAGTTTTCAGACGGTTTTTCAACATCGTCCCAAGTCCAAAGACCTTGAGAATCTTTGTTCTCTTCAGGGAGTTTTTTTACATGGATACGGAAGTGGTTGTCTGCGATGGGTTCTTCAGAGGATGTGTCAGCTTGTGGTTTTTGTTCTGAAGTTGGCGTTGCAGTGCTGTTATCTACTTTCTCTTCCTTGCTGTTAGCCTGGCTTGTAGTAGCATCTTCTGTTTTAGGTGTTTCTAGTGCTGTAGTAGTTTCCACAGCTGGAGCTTCTTTTTTAGAATCAAGGGAAGCGTTTGCATTCTTTTGTTCAGAAATAGGCGTTTCCTTTTGAGTTTGACTCGTTTCAGTCTCAGTAGGGGCCTTGGTCACAGCGCTGGTATTTTTCTGAGTTTGAGGAAGGTTTTCATTGGCCGAAATAGTTGGCATTGCAGCAGAAAGCAGGACAATGCTGGCACCAATGAGGACAGAACCAGTTCCGTTCTTCAAGGAACGGATACCATAAATCATTTTTTTCTCAGTTTGAGATGGGATCTTTTTCATCACAATTCTCCTTGTGTAGTTGTTCCCTATCAGTATAGCACGAGGTAAACATTAGTGCAAGCGTTTTCCTAATTTTTGAGAGAAAATATAATGCTTCATTCTCTTGAAATTTTAAAATAATATATAGGAAAAGATTGTTAAAAAATAGTAAAAAAACCTTGAAAAATCTAGCTAAATAAGGTATAATATGAATAATCATTTGTCGTAGGTTTTGTCTGAAATATTGTCCAGACAAGGCTCACAGCAGTTAAATCTTCTGGAAAAGTCAGATTTAGCTGCTCTTTTTGTGCTTTTTTTCAGGTTTTTGAGTGCTTGTAACAAAAATTTAAAGATTCTGAAAATTCATCAAAGGGACACGGTGATAGGGGTTTTAAAAACCATATGACGATTAGAAAAGCCTGATTGACAAGGCTTGGAATTTATTTACAAAGGAGAATCATCTTGGCAGGACATGACGTTCAATACGGGAAACATCGTACCCGTCGTAGTTTTTCAAGAATCAAAGAAGTTCTTGACTTACCAAATTTGATTGAAATTCAAACGGATTCATTCAAAGATTTCCTAGATCACGGTCTTAAGGAAGTATTTGAAGATGTATTGCCAATTTCAAACTTCACAGACACAATGGAGTTGGAATTTGTTGGCTATGAAATCAAGGAACCAAAATACACGCTCGAAGAAGCTCGTATCCACGATGCTAGCTACTCAGCACCAATTTTTGTAACCTTCCGCTTGATCAATAAAGAAACAGGCGAAATCAAGACCCAAGAAGTCTTCTTTGGTGATTTCCCAATCATGACCGAAATGGGTACTTTCATTATCAATGGTGGTGAACGTATTATCGTTTCTCAGTTGGTCCGCTCACCAGGTGTTTACTTTAATGACAAAGTAGACAAGAACGGCAAAGTGGGCTATGGTTCTACTGTTATCCCTAACCGTGGAGCTTGGTTGGAACTTGAAAGCGACTCAAAAGACATCGCTTATACTCGTATCGACCGTACTCGTAAGATTCCATTTACGACCTTGGTTCGTGCGCTTGGTTTCTCAGGTGATGATGAAATCTTTGATATCTTTGGTGATAGCGAATTGGTTCGCAACACCGTTGAAAAAGATATCCACAAGAATCCAATGGACTCTCGTACAGACGAAGCCTTGAAAGAAATCTACGAACGCCTTCGTCCAGGTGAGCCTAAGACTGCTGAAAGCTCACGTAGCTTGCTTGTAGCACGTTTCTTTGACCCACGCCGCTACGATTTGGCAGCTGTTGGTCGTTACAAGATCAATAAAAAACTCAACGTTAAAACACGCTTGCTCAACCAAACCATTGCGGAGCCATTGGTAGACCCTGAAACTGGTGAAATCTTGGTAGAGGCTGGTACCGTTATGACTCGCAGTGTGATCGAGAGTATCGAGCACCACTTGGATGGCGACTTGAACAAGATCATTTATATTCCGAATGATGCAGCTGTTCTGACAGAACCAGTTGTCCTTCAAAAATTCAAGGTTGTTGCCCCAACAGATCCAGACCGTGTTGTAACCATCATCGGAAATGCCAATCCAGACGACAAGGTTCGCGTTGTAACTCCTGCGGATATCCTTGCAGAGATGAGCTACTTCCTTAACTTGGCAGAAGGTATCGGACGTGTGGATGATATCGACCACCTTGGAAACCGTCGTATCCGTGCAGTTGGTGAATTGCTTGCCAACCAAGTACGTCTTGGACTTTCTCGTATGGAACGTAATGTCCGTGAACGTATGTCTGTTCAGGACAATGAAGTTTTAACACCACAACAAATCATCAATATCCGTCCTGTAACAGCAGCGGTTAAAGAATTCTTTGGTTCATCACAGTTGTCACAGTTCATGGACCAACACAACCCGCTTTCTGAGTTGTCTCACAAACGCCGTTTGTCAGCCTTAGGACCTGGTGGTTTGACACGTGACCGTGCAGGATATGAAGTACGTGACGTGCACTATACTCACTATGGCCGTATGTGTCCAATCGAGACACCTGAAGGACCTAACATCGGTTTGATCAATAACTTGTCATCTTACGGACACTTGAATAAGTATGGATTTGTTCAAACACCATACCGTAAGGTTGACCGTGAAACAGGTGTTGTGACCAATGAAATCGTTTGGTTGACAGCCGATGAAGAAGATGAATTTACTGTAGCGCAGGCTAACTCTCGTCTTAACGAGGACGGTACTTTTGCTGAGAAAGTTGTCATGGGACGTCACCAAGGGGTCAACCAAGAATATCCAGCAGAAGTGGTTGACTACATGGACGTGTCACCAAAACAGGTAGTTGCCGTTGCGACTGCATGTATTCCTTTCTTGGAAAACGATGACTCCAACCGTGCTCTCATGGGTGCCAACATGCAACGTCAGGCTGTGCCTTTGATTGATCCAAAAGCACCTTACGTTGGTACTGGTATGGAATACCAAGCAGCTCATGACTCTGGTGCTGCTGTTATTGCTCAGTATGATGGTAAAGTTACATACGCAGATGCTGACAAGGTAGAAGTACGCCGCGAAGATGGTTCATTGGACGTTTACCACATCCAAAAATTCCGTCGTTCAAACTCAGGTACTGCCTACAACCAACGCACTCTCGTTAAAGTTGGCGATGTTGTTGAAAAAGGCGATTTTATCGCTGACGGACCTTCTATGGAAAAAGGGGAAATGGCGCTTGGACAAAACCCAATCGTTGCCTACATGACATGGGAAGGTTACAACTTTGAGGATGCCGTTATCATGAGCGAACGCTTGGTCAAAGACGATGTCTACACATCTGTCCACCTCGAAGAATACGAATCAGAAACACGCGATACAAAGCTTGGGCCTGAAGAAATTACTCGTGAAATTCCAAATGTTGGTGAAGATGCTCTTAAAGACCTTGACGAAATGGGTATTATCCGTATCGGTGCTGAGGTTAAAGAAGGCGATATCCTTGTAGGTAAAGTCACACCTAAGGGAGAGAAAGACCTTTCAGCTGAAGAACGTCTCTTGCACGCTATCTTCGGAGATAAGTCTCGTGAAGTGCGTGACACTTCTCTTCGTGTACCACACGGTGCCGATGGTGTTGTTCGTGATGTTAAGATCTTTACACGTGCAAATGGCGATGAGTTGCAATCTGGCGTTAACATGCTGGTTCGCGTCTACATCGCTCAAAAACGTAAGATCAAAGTCGGAGATAAGATGGCCGGACGTCACGGAAACAAAGGGGTTGTCTCTCGTATCGTCCCTGTAGAAGACATGCCTTACCTTCCAGACGGAACTCCAGTCGACATCATGTTGAACCCACTTGGGGTACCATCACGTATGAATATCGGTCAGGTTATGGAACTCCACCTTGGTATGGCAGCCCGTACTCTTGGTATCCACATCGCAACACCAGTCTTTGACGGAGCAAGTTCTGAAGACCTTTGGGACACTGTTAAAGAAGCAGGTATGGATAGCGATGCCAAAACAATCCTTTATGATGGACGTACAGGTGAGCCGTTTGACAACCGTGTATCAGTTGGTGTCATGTACATGATCAAACTCCACCACATGGTTGATGATAAATTGCACGCGCGTTCAGTCGGACCATACTCAACCGTTACCCAACAACCACTCGGAGGTAAAGCTCAGTTTGGTGGACAACGTTTCGGTGAGATGGAAGTTTGGGCTCTTGAAGCCTACGGTGCGTCAAATGTTCTTCAAGAAATCTTGACTTACAAGTCTGACGATATCAACGGACGTTTGAAAGCTTATGAAGCTATTACAAAAGGAAAACCAATTCCAAAACCAGGTGTTCCAGAATCCTTCCGAGTTCTTGTAAAAGAATTGCAATCTCTTGGTCTTGACATGCGTGTCCTTGACGAAGATGACCAAGAAGTGGAACTTCGTGACTTGGATGAAGGAATGGACGAAGATGTCATCCACGTAGATGACCTTGAAAAAGCCCGCGAAAAAGCGGCCCAAGAGGCTAAAGCAGCCTTTGAAGCTGAAGAAGCTGAGAAAGCAACAAAAGCGGAAGCAACAGAAGAAGCTGCTGAACAAGAATAAGCAGTTCACTTAGAATAGAAAGGGAAGAAATAGTGGTTGATGTAAATCGTTTTAAAAGTATGCAAATCACCCTAGCTTCTCCAAGCAAAGTCCGTTCATGGTCTTATGGAGAAGTCAAAAAACCTGAAACAATCAATTACCGTACCTTGAAACCAGAACGTGAAGGACTCTTTGACGAAGTCATCTTTGGTCCTACAAAAGACTGGGAATGTGCTTGTGGGAAGTACAAACGCATTCGTTACAGAGGGATTGTTTGTGACCGCTGTGGGGTTGAAGTGACGCGTACGAAAGTTCGTCGTGAGCGTATGGGGCACATCGAGTTGAAAGCTCCTGTATCTCACATTTGGTATTTCAAGGGGATTCCAAGCCGTATGGGCTTGACCCTTGATATGAGTCCTCGTGCCCTCGAGGAAGTTATCTACTTTGCGGCTTATGTAGTGATTGATCCTAAGGATACACCACTTGAGCACAAGTCTATCATGACAGAGCGCGAATACCGTGAGCGCTTGCGTGAGTATGGTTATGGGTCATTCGTTGCCAAGATGGGTGCCGAAGCTATCCAGGACCTCTTGAAACAAGTAGATCTTGAAAAAGAAATTGCTGAACTCAAAGAAGAGTTGAAAACAGCTACTGGACAAAAACGTGTCAAAGCCATCCGCCGTTTGGATGTTTTGGATGCCTTTTACAAGTCTGGAAATAAACCTGAATGGATGATTCTCAACATTCTTCCAGTTATTCCACCAGATCTTCGTCCAATGTTGCAGTTGGATGGTGGCCGTTTTGCCTCATCTGACTTGAACGACCTTTACCGCCGTGTTATCAACCGTAACAACCGTTTGGCTCGTTTGCTTGAGTTGAATGCACCAGGTATCATCGTTCAAAATGAGAAGCGTATGCTGCAAGAAGCGGTTGACGCTTTGATTGATAATGGCCGTCGTGGTCGTCCGATTACAGGACCAGGTAGCCGTCCACTCAAATCATTGAGCCACATGCTCAAAGGGAAACAAGGACGCTTCCGTCAAAACTTGCTCGGTAAACGTGTTGACTTCTCAGGACGTTCCGTTATCGCCGTTGGTCCAACTCTTAAGATGTACCAATGTGGTGTACCACGCGAAATGGCGATTGAGCTCTTTAAACCATTCGTCATGCGTGAAATCGTTGCCCGCGACATTGTGCAAAACGTTAAGGCAGCTAAACGCTTGGTAGAACGCGGAGACGAACGTATCTGGGATATTCTTGAAGAAGTAATCAAAGAACACCCAGTTCTTTTGAACCGCGCACCGACCCTTCACCGTTTGGGTATCCAAGCCTTCGAGCCAGTCTTGATTGATGGTAAGGCCCTTCGCTTGCACCCGCTTGTCTGTGAAGCCTACAATGCCGACTTTGACGGGGACCAAATGGCCATCCACGTACCGCTTTCAGAAGAAGCTCAAGCAGAAGCTCGTATCTTGATGTTGGCTGCTGAGCATATCTTGAATCCGAAAGATGGTAAACCAGTTGTTACTCCTTCTCAGGACATGGTTTTGGGTAACTACTACTTGACCATGGAAGAAGCTGGTCGTGAAGGTGAAGGAATGGTCTTCAAAGACCGTGACGAAGCGGTTATGGCTTACCGTAATGGTTATGTTCACCTCCACTCACGTGTTGGTATCGCGACAGATAGCCTCAACAAACCTTGGACTGAAGAGCAAAAACACAAGGTCTTGCTTACAACAGTTGGTAAAATCCTCTTCAACGACATCATGCCAGAGGGTCTGCCTTACTTGCAAGAACCAACAAATGCCAATTTAACAGAAGGTGTTCCAGCTAAATACTTCTTGCCACTAGGTGGAGATATCAAGGAAGCAATCAGCAATCTTGAACTCAACCCTCCATTCAAGAAGAAAAATCTTGGGAATATCATCGCTGAAATCTTCAAACGTTTCCGTACGACAGAAACTTCTGCCCTACTTGACCGCATGAAGAATCTCGGATACCACCACTCAACTCTTGCAGGTTTGACAGTGGGTATTGCCGATATCCCAGTTGTTGAAGACAAGGCTGAAATCATCGAAGAATCACACAAACGTGTAGAACAAATCACCAAACAATTCCGTCGTGGTATGATCACAGACGACGAGCGCTACAACGCTGTTACAGCTGAATGGCGTGCAGCCCGTGAAAAATTAGAGAAACGTTTGGTTGCCAACCAAGATCCTAAGAACCCAATCGTTATGATGATGGACTCTGGAGCCCGTGGTAACATCTCAAACTTCTCACAGCTTGCCGGTATGCGTGGTCTGATGGCCGCTCCGAACGGACGTATCATGGAATTGCCAATCCTTTCAAACTTCCGCGAAGGTTTGTCAGTACTCGAAATGTTCTTCTCAACTCACGGTGCCCGTAAAGGTATGACCGATACGGCCCTTAAGACAGCCGACTCAGGTTATTTGACTCGTCGTTTGGTTGACGTTGCCCAAGATGTGATCATCCGTGAGGACGACTGTGGAACAGACCGTGGTCTCTTGATCCGTTCTATCGCAGAAGGAAAAGAGATGATCGAGTCTCTCGAAGAACGCCTCAACGGTCGTTACACTAAGAAAACTGTTAAACATCCAGAAACTGGTGCAGTGATCATCGGTCCAAATGAGTTGATTACAGAAGACAAGGCGCGTGAAATTGTCAATGCTGGTGTGGAAGAAGTGACTATCCGTTCCGTATTTACATGTAACACTCGTCATGGTGTCTGCCGTCACTGTTACGGTATCAACTTGGCGACTGGTGATGCGGTTGAAGTTGGTGAAGCAGTTGGTACAATCGCTGCCCAATCTATCGGGGAACCTGGTACACAGCTTACAATGCGTACCTTCCACACGGGTGGGGTTGCCTCAAATACCGATATCACTCAGGGTCTTCCTCGTGTCCAAGAAATCTTTGAAGCCCGCAATCCTAAAGGGGAAGCGGTCATCACAGAGGTCAAAGGACAAGTTACAGCTATCGAAGAAGACGCGTCAACTCGTACCAAGAAAGTCTTCGTTAAGGGTGAAACTGGAGAAGGCGAATACGTGGTACCATTTACAGCCCGTATGCGCGTCGAAGTTGGAGACCAAGTCTCTCGCGGTGCGGCATTGACAGAAGGTTCTATCCAACCGAAACGTCTCCTCGCTGTTCGTGATGTCTTGTCAGTTGAAACCTACCTTCTCGGTGAAGTACAAAAAGTTTACCGCAGCCAAGGGGTAGAAATCGGTGACAAACACATCGAGGTAATGGTTCGTCAAATGATCCGTAAAGTTCGTGTCATGGATCCAGGTGACACAGACCTTCTTATGGGTACTCTCATGGACATCAACGACTTTACAGATGCTAACAAGGATGTTCTTATCGCAGGTGGAGTCCCAGCGACTGGTCGCCCAGTTCTTATGGGAATTACCAAAGCCTCACTTGAAACCAACAGTTTCTTGTCAGCGGCTTCCTTCCAGGAAACAACTCGTGTCCTTACAGATGCGGCCATCCGTGGTAAGAAAGACCATCTCCTTGGACTCAAGGAAAATGTTATCATCGGTAAGATCATCCCAGCTGGTACTGGTATGGCTCGCTACCGTAACCTTGAACCACAAGCCGTTAATGAAGCAGAATATCTGGCTCCAGAACAAGAAGAGGCAGAACTTGCTCCTGTAGAGGAAGTTGTGGAAATCCAAGTTGAAGAAACAGTAGAATAAAAGCAAACAAGAGAACCTTTGGGTTCTCTTTGTTTTATTTCAGAAAAATTTTCCCACTTTTTCATAAAGTATGGTAGAATAGAAGAACTAAAATGCCAAGGAGGTGTCCGTATGGAACAAACATTCTTTATCATTAAGCCAGATGGTGTGAAAAGAGGGCTGGTTGGTCAGGTTCTGAAAAGAATTGAGGAGCGTGGTTTCAAAATCGAAAAATTAGAGTTGCGTTCAGCAGTTTCAGAAGTTTTGATTGACCAACACTATCAAGACTTGGTTGAAAAAAGTTTTTATCCTCCTATCCGTCAGTTTATGACCTCAGGACCGGTAGTGGTGGGCATTCTATCAGGTCCGAAAGTGATTGAAACTTGGCGTAGTATGATGGGAGCTACTCGTCCAGAAGAAGCCTTGCCTGGAACTATCCGAGGAGATTTTGCTAAAGCAGCAGGAGACAATCAAGCTATTCAAAATGTAGTTCATGGCTCCGATTCGGAAGCTTCTGCAAAACGTGAAATTGCTCTCTGGTTTAAGGATTAGACTGGTAAAAGAACAGTTCTGTGCACAAGAGAGCTGTTTTTTGGTCAGTTGAGCACAAAAAAAGAACACTTGAGGCGGAAACAATCATTTCAAACTCCTCACAAGGTATAATCCCATATAGGGAGGGAAAAGAAATGGTAAAATCAATTCGCCTATTGTTACTGATTGCAGTCATCCAGATTAGTTTTAGTAGTTGCCTATTATGGAAAGAATCCTTTTTATCTTTAAAACAGACCAATGCTTACTTTTTGATTTTGATAGTAGGAATTTCTGTTTTGTGCGCTGGGATAAATTATTTCCATACAGCAGACCAGTCTAGACATAGTATTTTACATGTTCAAAAGAAAGTGAGCCTTGTTTATTGCCTCCTTTTAGTAGTCAATCTTCTGGCAACCTGTCTGGTTCTCTCAGAAAGCATCCAAACCACTAGCAAATTGCAGCAGGAACTGGTTGACCTCTTTTTACCCTCCTTCTTTTTCTTGCTAGGAGTAGATCTATTGATTTTCTTACCTTTTGATAAAATTTTTCGCGATATAGAAAATCACCTAAATAAAAAGAAAACAGTCGTCATTTCCGTTCTAGCTACGATGGTTTTCTTGAGGAATCCCTTAGTGATTTCCTCGATTTTCTTTTATATCAGTGTTGGTTTTCTATGCGCACGTTTCCTTTTTCCCAAATGTATCCAAAGGGAAATCTCCTTTTATGGGCACCTGATTCGGGATATCCTGTTTGTTTTTTCAATAGTTGTATTCTTTTAAGTGGAGGAGAATCTTTCAAAATTGTTATAGTAAGTCCATAAAGAAAATTCACACAAAAGAAAACTTTTTGGTATAATAGTAGCATGCACACAAAAAATGAAGAAGAGCTTCTAGCTCTCGGAGAAAGATTAGGTCATTTGCTTCAAAAAGACGATGTTCTAATCTTGACTGGAGAGTTAGGTGCGGGTAAAACAACCTTTACAAAAGGCCTTGCCAAGGGCTTGGATATCTGTCAGATGATTAAAAGTCCAACCTATACCATTGTTAGAGAGTATGAAGGGCGTTTGCCACTTTACCACTTGGATGTCTACCGTATCGAAGGGGACGCTGATTCTATTGACTTGGATGAGTTTCTCTTTGGTGGCGGTGTGACTGTTATTGAGTGGGGGCATCTTTTGGGTGAAGATTTACCAGATTCTTACTTGGAGTTGGAAATTTTGAAAGAAGCTGATGGTCGTTGTCTTCATTTTACGGCTCATGGCTCTCGGGCTGAACAACTCATCAAGGAGTTTCAAGATGGAGTATGAGTTGTGTATTCGTGAGGCAGAGATGTCAGATGCTACAGCCTTGATTGCATTTTTAGATTGTGTCGGTCAAGAGACAGACTTTACTAGCCTAGATGAAAATGGCATCATGATGACAGCTTCTGAAATGGCTCTTTTTATCGAAAAACAAGCTGCATCAGAGAATCAAATTACTCTCCTCGCCTTACTGAATGATGAGATTGCAGGAGTCTTAAATATCACAGCAGACCAACATTTAAGAGTTCGACATATCGGTGATGTTTTTCTAGCAGTTCGCAAGAAATTTTGGAACCAAGGCTTGGCGACTATACTTCTAGAAGAAGGCATCGAGTGTGCTAAAGTCAGTGGCGTCTTGCGCCGTTTGCAACTTAGTGTACAAAAACGAAACGAGGCTGCAGTCCACCTCTATTCAAAAATGGGATTTATCACAGAAGGCTTACAAGAAAGAGGAGCCTATTTAGCAGAAGGGATATTTTTAGATGTTTGTCTTATGGGCAAGCTGATAGATGAATAACAAGATGATCAAAAAATTAATTGGAATGGTGCTAGCTTTTCTAGCAGTAACAGTTGTAGGTGTAGCGGTTTATGGTTACACCATTTTCCAACAAGGAACAGCAACCTTGAGTGAAAAGACTTATAAAAAGATTGGTGAAGAAACCAACGTTATCGAAGCGACGGAGCCTCTGACCATCCTCTTGATGGGGGTAGATACGGGAAATGTGGAACGTACAGACCCGTGGGCGGGAAATAGTGATTCCATGATTCTCCTGACGGTTAATCCCAAAACAAAGAAAACCACAATGATGAGTTTGGAACGGGATATTTTGACCAAGATTGAGACTGGAAACGGTCAAGTTCAGGAAGCCAAACTCAATGCGGCCTATGCTAATGGTGGTGCGGAACTTGCAATTTCTACTATTCAAAAGATGATGAATATCCACATTGACCGCTATGTGATGGTTAACATGCAGGGGCTTCAACAATTGGTGGATGCGGTTGGTGGAATTACCGTCAACAATACACTCGGTTTCCCAATTTCGATTGCTGACCAAGAGGAGTTTAATAAGATTTCTATCGGTGTTGGAGAACAAACCTTGAATGGGGAGGAAGCTCTGGTGTATTCACGGATGCGTTACCAAGACCCAGAGGGAGACTATGGTCGTCAAAAACGTCAACGTGAAGTTATTCAAAAGATCGTTGAGAAGGTTTTGAGCCTAAACAGTGTGAGTCATTATCAAGGTATCCTCAAAGCTTTGAGTGATAACATGCAGACCAATGTGGACTTGTCAGCTAAGAGCATTCCACAATTGCTCGGCTATCAAGATTCCTTCAAGAATATCGAAACGCATCAATTGCGTGGGGAAGATGCTGAGCTACAGGGAATTTCTTATCAGATTGTCACTTCAGAACATATGCTCGAAATGCAAAATCTCTTGCGTAGTTCGCTAGGTAAAGAGCCAGTGACAGAATTGGAAACCAATGCGGTACTGTACGAAACAGCCTTTGGTCGGACAGCACCTTCAACCAGTACGAACGCTTCAAACGAAGAAGCAGAATAAGAAAAGAATCAAATCGTGGGAAATTTCCTGCGATTTTTTCAAAAAAATTCGAATAGATAAGTAGGAGGAAACATGAAAGCAGAAATTATTGCTGTAGGAACAGAAATTTTAACAGGGCAGATTGTCAATACCAATGCTCAGTTTTTATCAGAGAAACTAGCCGAAATCGGGGTAGATGTCTACTTCCAAACAGCTGTTGGAGATAATGAAGCTCGTCTTTTGTCCTTGCTTGAGATTGCGAGTCAACGTAGTAATCTTGTGATTTTGACAGGGGGCTTGGGACCAACCGAGGATGATTTGACCAAACAAACCCTGGCAAAATTTTTGGGAAAAGATCTAGTGTTTGACCCTCAAGCGCAAGAGAAACTGGATATTTTCTTTGCTCATAGACCTGACTATGCTCGGACACCGAATAATGAGCGCCAAGCCCAAATTGTAGAAGGGGCGACTCCACTGCCAAATGAGACAGGTTTAGCAGTAGGAGGGGTGTCAGAAGTGGATGGCGTGACCTACGTGGTCCTCCCAGGACCACCTAGTGAATTGAAACCCATGGTCTTAAATCAACTCTTACCCAAGTTAATGACTGGTACCAAGTTATACTCACGAGTGCTCCGTTTCTTTGGAATTGGGGAGAGTCAGTTGGTGACCATTTTGGCGGATTTGATTGACCATCAAACCGATCCGACCTTGGCGCCGTATGCCAAGACGGGAGAAGTGACCTTGCGTTTGTCTACAAAAGCAGTTAGTCAAGAAAGGGCTGATCAAGCACTGGATATCTTAGAAAATCAAATCTTGAGTCGCCAAACTTTCGAGGGAATTTCTCTACGAGACATCTGTTATGGATATGGGGAAGAAACCAGTCTCGCAAGTGTCGTTGTAGAAGAGCTAAAGAAGAGACAGAAAAGCATTACTGCGGCAGAAAGCTTGACGGCAGGTCTCTTTCAAGCGACATTAGCAGACTTTTTGGGCGTCTCAGCAATCTTTAATGGCGGTTTTGTCACTTACAGCCTAGAAGAAAAGTCCAAGATGTTGGATATTTCCGAGCAAGAGCTAAAAGAACACGGGGTTGTTTCTGGGTTTACGGCTCGAAAAATGGCAGAGCAGGCACGGATCAAGACTCAGTCTGATTATGGAGTTAGTTTGACGGGTGTGGCAGGGCCAGATAGCCTAGAGGGGCATCCAGCTGGTACAGTTTTTATTGGATTGGCACATGCAAAAGGGACAGAGGTGATCAAGGCCAATATTGCAGGACGGAGTCGAGCAGATGTTCGACATATTGCGGTCATGCATGCCTTTAACCTAGTTCGCAAGGCTTTATTAAGTGACTAAATTTTGGTATAATGAAAGATAGGTCTAAGGACCAGTAGAATATAGGAGAACAAAATGGCGAAAAAACCAACAAAAAAATTAGATGAAATTGGGAAAAAATTTGGAGCAGACCGTGAAAAAGCATTGAACGATGCTCTTAAATTGATTGAGAAAGACTTTGGTAAAGGCTCAATCATGCGCTTGGGTGAGCGCGCGGAGCAAAAAGTTCAAGTGATGAGCTCAGGCTCATTGGCTCTGGACATTGCTCTTGGTTCAGGTGGTTATCCTAAAGGACGTATCATCGAAATCTATGGACCAGAATCATCTGGTAAGACAACGGTTGCCCTTCACGCTGTTGCGCAAGCACAGAAAGAAGGTGGTATTGCAGCCTTTATCGATGCGGAACATGCTCTTGACCCAGCCTATGCTGCAGCCCTTGGTGTGAACATTGACGAATTGCTCTTGTCACAACCAGACTCAGGAGAGCAAGGTCTTGAAATTGCTGGAAAATTGATTGACTCAGGTGCAGTTGACCTCGTCGTTATTGACTCAGTTGCAGCCCTTGTACCTCGTGCGGAAATTGATGGGGATATTGGAGACAGTCACGTTGGTTTGCAGGCTCGTATGATGAGCCAGGCCATGCGTAAACTCGGAGCTTCTATCAATAAAACCAAGACAATTGCCATCTTTATTAACCAGTTGCGTGAAAAAGTTGGGGTCATGTTTGGAAATCCAGAAACAACACCTGGTGGACGTGCTTTGAAATTCTACGCTTCAGTCCGTTTGGATGTTCGTGGAAGCACACAAATCAAGGGAACTGGTGACCAAAAAGATACCAATGTCGGTAAGGAAACCAAGATCAAGGTCGTGAAAAACAAGGTGGCTCCACCATTTAAGGAAGCCTTTGTTGAAATCATGTACGGAGAAGGGATTTCTAAGACTGGTGAGCTCTTGAAGATTGCAAGTGATCTCGATATCATCCAAAAAGCGGGAGCATGGTACTCTTACAAGGGTGAAAAAATCGGACAAGGATCTGAAAATGCTAAGAAATACTTGGCGGATCACCCAGAGATTTTTGATGCCATTGACCACCAAGTTCGTGTTCAATATGGCTTGATTGAAGATGAAGAAGGGACAACTCCTACCACTGTTTCGGAAGATCTAGCACCTAACCAAGAAGTAACGCTTGACCTAGGCGACGGACTTGAAATCGAAATTGAAGATTAAAAATGAAAGCGGAGAAGTCCTTCTCTGCTTTTTATGTTTAATTATTAAGTCTCCATAAGCTTCAAAAGCGTAATAAAAGAGTATTTAATCAAAAAAATTAAAACATTCTATAAAAAGGAGACTACTATAATGGAAAAACGCCTTGTTCGTAACGTACAAGACAAAAAGATTGCTGGTGTTTGTGCAGGTATCGGTGACTACTTTAACATGGACCACACACTTGTTCGTGCACTTTGGATCATCTTCACCCTACTTGGTGGTTCTGGAATCTTAGCTTATGCTGTTCTCTACTTCCTTCTTCCAGAAGGCAATGCAGAAGCTTAAGCCATAGAGAGAATAAAAGTTTATTCTGATCAGTTGAAAATAAAAAATGCATGTAATCGTAAATTACATGCATTTTTATATGTAGCTTCTATCGAAAAAGAGAGGTTCTTCACCAGATGGATAAGTCTTGTTTAATGGTCACTAAAACGACGATACTCTATATGAAAGTCAAAATAATGTTCATTCTGTAACTTTTGGAAGATGTCGCGATAGGCCTCTTCGTCAAAATGGTCGCCACGGTAAAGAATTTCAAAACTCAAACCATCGTACTCTAGAAAAGCGTTGGCTGATTTAAAGCCATTTTGGCGATAGAAGTCCATGCGGGCCTTCCTTTGCTCCAAGTTATCGCATTCTTCATCTAATCGCTCGACTTCTAGCAACATGGTTCGCTGGTAAAAATCGGTTAGTTTTTCGATAATTTCCTTTCCATACCCGTGGCTTCTCAGGTGGGGCATGATGGCAAAAAAACTGATATAGAAAGCTTTTGGGTTGGAAATAGAGAAAGCAAAGCCGACAAACTCTTCCTGGTTATAAAAGGCAAAGAAGTGGGCATCATCTCGGTCCTGATAGCGCAAGAACTCAGACAGAGGGACTCGTTCTTCTTCAGGGAAAGCTTCCTTGTTTAGCTTTTCAACCTTATCCAGATCGGGAAATACATCGGTAATTAATTGACTGGTCAAACTCATAAATGACCTCCTTTTCTTGATTATAGCAAATTGTCTCTCTGTAAGCAATTGATTGCAAACTTAGTGACAGAGCCTTGTCGCTCCTTTAGAAAGCTGATATAATAGCTTTATGAATAAGAAACGATCCGTGGACTTGATACATGGTCCCATTCTTCCTGCGCTGTTAAGCTTTGCCTTTCCAATCTTGCTGTCAAATATTTTCCAACAGCTTTATAATACAGCTGACGTCTTGATTGTTGGGCGTTTTCTTGGTCAAGATTCTTTGGCTGCAGTAGGGGCGACAACTGCCATTTTTGATTTGATTATAGGTTTTACGCTTGGTGTTGGCAATGGGATGGGGATCGTCATTGCCCGCTATTATGGGGCTCGTAATTTTACTAAAATTAAAGAAGCAGTAGCAGCAACTTGGATTTTAGGTGCTCTTTTGAGCATTGTGGTCATGCTGATGGGCTTTGTCGGTCTGTATCCACTCTTGCAATATTTAGATACCCCTGCAGAAATCCTTCCTCAATCCTATCAATATATTTCTATGATTGTGACTTGTGTCAGTGTCAGCTTTGCCTATAATCTTTTTGCAGGCTTGTTGCGGTCTATTGGTGACAGTCTAGCAGCCCTTGGATTCCTGATTTTTTCTGCTTTGGTCAATGTGGTTCTGGATCTCTATTTCATTACGCAACTGCAACTGGGTGTTCAATCTGCGGGACTTGCTACCATTATCTCACAAGGGTTGTCAGCGCTTCTTTGCTTTTATTATATCCGCAAAAGCGTTCCAGAACTCTTGCCACAGTTTAAACATTTCAAATGGGACAAGAGCTTGTACGCGGATCTCTTGGAGCAAGGTTTGGCTATGGGCTTGATGAGTTCGATTGTGTCTATTGGTAGTGTGATTTTACAGTCTTCTGTCAATACCTTTGGCGCAGTGATTATTAGTGCCCAAACAGCGGCACGACGCATTATGGCCTTTGCTCTGCTTCCGATGACGGCCGTTTCTTCTGCCATGACGACCTTTGCCTCTCAGAATCTCGGTGCGAAACGACCAGACCGCATTGTTCAAGGTCTTCGAATCGGCAGTCGACTGAGCATGTCTTGGGCAGGTTTTGTCTGTATCTTTCTCTTTTTTGCTAGTCCGACCTTGATTTCCTTCTTGGCCAGTTCGACAGATACTTACTTGGTAGAAAATGGTAGTCTTTACCTGCAAATCAGTTCAGTCTTTTATCCGATTTTGAGTCTCTTGTTGATTTATCGCAATTGCTTGCAGGGCTTGGGGCAAAAAGTCCTTCCTCTAGTTTCCAGCTTTATAGAACTAATCGGGAAAATTGTTTTTGTAGTTTTGATTATCCCTTGGGCAGGCTATAGGGGAGTTATCCTTTGTGAACCCCTTATCTGGGTTGCCATGACCACCCAACTGTACTTTTCACTTTTCCGCCATCCCCTGATAAAAGAAGGCAAGGCAATCTTGGCAGCCAAAGGACAATCCTAGCTGGATTTGCTGAATAAAATCCATTTCCTCTAGTGAAAATCGAAAAAACTTGTGTTATAATAAGAAAGATTAAAATGTGAAAAAAGGAGATTCCTAATGGGACGTAAATGGGCCAATATCGTAGCCAAGAAAACGGCTAAAGATGGAGCTAACTCTAAAGTATATGCAAAATTTGGTGTAGAAATCTATGTAGCAGCTAAAAAAGGTGATCCAGACCCAGAATCAAACACTGCTTTGAAATTCGTTATCGACCGTGCGAAACAAGCCCAAGTGCCAAAACACGTTATCGATAAAGCGATTGATAAAGCAAAAGGAAACACAGACGAAACCTTTACAGAAGGACGTTACGAAGGTTTTGGACCAAATGGTTCTATGTTGATTGTGGATACCTTGACTTCAAACGTCAACCGTACCGCAGCCAATGTCCGTGCAGCTTTTGGTAAAAACGGCGGAAACATGGGTGCTTCAGGTTCAGTTTCATACCTCTTTGATAACAAGGGTGTGATCGTATTTGCGGGTGAGGACGCTGATGCAGTCTTTGAGCAATTGCTAGAAGCAGATGTGGATGTGGACGATGTAGAAGCAGAAGAAGGAACAATCACTGTTTACACAGCTCCAACAGACCTTCACAAGGCTATCGTTGCCCTTCGTGAGTCTGGTATCGAAGAATTCCAAGTGACTGAATTGGAAATGATTCCTCAGTCTGAAGTGGAATTGTCAGGCGAAGACCTTGAAACCTTTGAAAAACTTTACAGCGTTCTTGAGGACGACGAAGACGTACAAAAGATCTACACAAACGTAGATGGATTCTAATAGAAAAACGAACAGTTTTACTAGCTGTTCGTTTTTTTGATATTTGAACTTAGACTCTGGTTTCAGAATCGTTTTGTTTCTTGCTTTTTTCTAGACCTAGACCGACTGCATGTTTTTGGACGAGCAAGAGCTGCCCATTGTCATCTTTTGCAAAAGTTAAGGTAACAGTCTTGATCTTGTCACCAATGGAGATATAGGTGATTTTTCTCGTATCATAGCCTCCGATAGTGGAGTCAAACTCGGAGTCTGGTAGTCCGTGTTTTTTGATAATATCCTTGTAGTTGGTACCACCTTTTCCTTTGTTATCAAGGTCACCTTCGATTAAGGCGTCGAACTGTTCCTGGGTCCAGGTGAAGTTATCGTCTTCTTCCTCCTCTGGGATGGAATAGGCGCTATCATCTGTCAAGTCGCTTTCTTCTTCGCGCTCCATTGAGGCACTTGCCTCGCTGTAGGAACGGTTAAACTCCCTGATAAACTCTTTGTAGACATTAGCGTACAGTACTTGGGTCGTAAAGAAAAGTACAACAGAAGCAACTGCGAGGGATGTTCCGATAATGGCCATGGTTTTCCGTTTTTTGAGATTGACGATAAGGCCGATAATCCCCAAGATAAATGCGACAATGGCGATGAAAAATGATAGATAGTTAATAAATGGAATCCAGGACCCTAAAAGTGCGATGGCTCCAAAAATGGTTGCTAAGATTCCTAAAACTCGTTGTTCTTCTGGTTTCATTTGAACGTTTTCTCCCTTCATCGAGTGAATGGATTTCTATCCACAGTAGTTAGTGCTTATTATAGAAAAAATATTGCCTAATGTCAATTTAAACTAAAATAGTTCTCTTGGAAACTTTTTTCTTGACATCTTTTCTGAAAATGATAAAATAGTTCTCATGGGAACTTAAATAGTTCTTGTGAGAACTATATTTATCGTAAGAAAGGAGCAATCATGGACAAGCCGATGTTAATGTTCAAACGTTTTGGACACCAGCTTCATCTGATGGTACAGAAAGAAGCTAAGCGATGTGGCATTGAATTTATGGGTGGACCGCAAGGGCAGGTTCTGCGTTTTTTAGATCATTGTGAACAAAAAGAGGAATTGGTCTTGATTAAGGATATCGAGCAGGAACTCAATATTACCAAATCTGTGGCGAGTAATCTAGTCAAGCGTATGGTGCAAAATGGTTTGGTTGAGCTAGAGGCCAGCCCGAGCGATAAGCGGGCAAAATTTGTTCGCCTGACGGAGAAATCGCGTTCGCAGATGCAAAAAGTTAAGGCTTTTTTTGATCGGATCGATCAGAGTCTGCTAGAGGGGGTTTCAAAGTCAGACTTGGCAATCTTTGAAAAGGTTCTCGGTCAGTTGCAAGAAAATGTTGAGAAGATAGGAGGAGAGAATGAAGAAACTCGCTAAACGTATTACAGGAAAAGAGTGGGGAATGATCATCCTTACGATTCTGTTCACTTGTTTCTCGGTCTATCTAGAGTTAGAGGTACCGACCTATATTTCACAAATTACAGAGTTACTCGGAACGTCTGGAACGCAGTTGGGTGAACTCTGGTCACCAGCTGCGAAGATGATTGGTTTGTCTTTATTGGCTTTCTTTTCATCTGTTATGGTGGGTTTCTTTGCTGCTCGTGTTGCAGCATCCTATACAACCCATCTACGTAGAGACGTATTTCATCGCGTTTTAGATTTTTCACAGACAGAGATCAAGCGCTTTTCAATCCCAAGTCTTTTGACTCGGACGACCAATGATATTACCCAGGTACAGATGCTCTTTACCATGGGCTTGCAAGTGGTTACTCGTGGGCCGATTATGGCTATCTGGGCCATTGGAAAAATCCTTGGGAAATCGGAATACTGGCTCTGGGCGGTCGTTGTGGCTGTTATTGTCAATGTCTTGATGACCACTGTTCTTATGACTCTGGCCTTTCCAAAACAATCTGTTATCCAAAAATTGACAGATAAACTCAATAGCATCACTCGTGAAAGCTTGACTGGGATTCGAGTTGTTCGCGCATACAATGCCGAAGATTACCAAGATGAAAAATTCGAAGCAGCCAACGATGAGGTAACACGTCTCAATCTCTTTGTCAATCGATTGATGGCCATTATGAACCCGATTATGATGGCGATTTCCAGTGGACTAAGTTTAGCTATTTACTGGATTGGTGCCTACATTATCAACGATGCAAGTTTGGCAGAACGTCTGCCACTCTTTAGTGATATGGTGGTCTTCATGTCCTATGCTATGCAGGTCGTGATGGGATTCCTTCTCATGGGAGCACTCTTTATTGTTCTTCCTCGTACCTTGGTTTCGGCAGGACGTATCAATCAAGTATTGGATCTGCATTCTTCTATTGAAAATCCTAGTCATACACAGACAGCGGATCCTTCAGTTCAAGGACAAGTGGAATTCCGCGATGTAACCTTCCGCTACTCTAAAAACTCAGAAGCAGTCGTGGAACATGTCACTTTCAAAGCAGAAGCGGGTCAAACCGTAGCCTTCATCGGATCGACTGGATCAGGTAAGTCTACGCTTGTCAACCTCTTGCCACGTTTTTACGACGTTTCAGATGGACAAATCCTAGTGGACGGAGTTAATGTGCAAGATTACGATTTGGAAGATTTGCGCAATAAGGTCGGCTATATCCCTCAAAAAGCAGTCCTCTTCTCAGGAGATGTCAAGGGGAACTTGGACTTTGGTAAGAGCAAAGAAACTCCTCTAAGCGAAGCTGCTATGTGGCAATCCTTGGAATTGGCCCAGTCTAAAAGCTTCATCGAAGACAAGGAAGCAGGTCTTGCATCAGAAGTGGCTCAAGGCGGAACCAACTTCTCAGGAGGTCAAAGACAGCGTTTAGCCATTGCGCGTGCCTTGGCTCGTAAACCAGAGATTCTCATCTTTGATGATTCCTTCTCAGCCTTGGACTACAAGACAGATCGTGTCCTTCGCCAAGAGCTAGCTGAGAAAACAAAATCCATGACCAAGCTCATCGTAGCGCAACGGATTTCTACCATTATGGACGCCGACCTGATCTTAGTTTTGGATCAAGGTAAAGTCGTGGGACAAGGCACCCACAAGGAACTTCTTGCAACCAACGAAGTCTACCAAGAAATTGCCTACTCACAACTATCGAAGGAGGAATTGGAACATGGAAAATAAAAAAGTTTCGGTCTGGAAACAGTGCAAACCTTATATGGCAGGCCTCCAACTTCCTCTCCTAATAGCAGTTGTGGCTGCAGTCATTTCAAGCATCATTACCGTTTATGGTCCAACTAAGATTAAAGAAATTACTAACTTGATTTCAGATGGCTTGGCTACAGAAATCGACTTGGTAGCTGTGTCAAACATTGCTGGATTTTTGGTTGTCCTATATGTGTTTGGAGCTATCCTTAATTATACACAGGCCTATATATTTTCAACGAGTATCCAACATTTTTCAAAACGCTTGCGGACGGCTATCGCTGAAAAAATCAATCGTTTGCCACTTGGCTATTTTGACCGTCATTCACAAGGAGACACCCTTTCGCGCGTGACCAATGATGTGGATACAGCAGCGCAATCTCTCAACCAAAGTCTAGGGACAGTTCTTTCAGCTAGTTTCTTGTTGATTGCTGTCTTGGTGACCATGTTTGGGATGAACTGGATTTTAGCTCTCGTAACAGTGGTCTCTACGCTTGTTGGTTTTGCGGCGGTTTCCGTAATCATGGCCAAGTCACAGGGTTATTTTAAAGCCCAACAAAATAATCTAGCAGCCGTCAATGGTTATGTGGAAGAGATGTACTCTGGCCATAATGTAGTGACCAGCTACAACGCAGTGGACACCTCCAAAGCGAGATTTGCAGGGTTAAACCAAGACTTGCATGACAGTATCTGGAAATCTCAGTTTATCTCTGGTATCATGATGCCAGCCATGTTCTTTGTTGGGAACTTTAGTTATGTCTTAGTCATCATCGTTGGTGCCGCGCTGGCGTTAGAAGGGCATATCACGATAGGGATTATCGTAGCCTTTATGGTTTACGTACGGACCTTCTCCCAACCTCTGTCACAGATTGCCCAAGGGATTACGAGCCTGCAACAAGCGAGTGCAGCCATGACTCGTGTATTAGAATTTCTAGCTGAAGCAGAGATGCAAGATGAATCTCGTAAGGAAAGACAATTGAGCAACATGAAAGGGGAAGTAGTCTTTGATCATGTGTCCTTTGGATATACACCAGAGCGCACCATTATCCATGACTTTTCTGCGACAGCTCATGCAGGTCAGAAGGTTGCTATTGTTGGACCGACTGGGGCTGGGAAGACAACCATTGTCAATCTTTTGATGAAGTTCTATGAGCTAGATAAGGGAAGTATCCGTATCGATGGTGTCGATACCAAGGACATGAAGCGTTCGGAAGTACACGATGCCTTTTCAATGGTCTTGCAGGATACTTGGCTCTTTGAAGGAACCATTCGAGAGAACCTGATCTATAATCAGACAGACATCAGTGATGAACGAATGATAGAAGCTAGCAAGGCAGTGGGAATCCACCACTTTATCATGACTTTGCCAGATGGCTACGATACTGTTTTGGATGACACCGTGACCTTGTCTGTTGGACAGAAACAGCTCTTGACCATTGCTCGTGCCCTTCTCAAAGATGCACCGCTCTTGATTTTGGATGAAGCGACATCTTCAGTCGACACACGTACAGAGGAGTTGATTCAAAAAGCTATGGACCGTTTGATGGAAGGACGCACATCCTTTGTCATCGCCCACCGCTTGTCAACTATTCGTAATGCCGATTTGATTCTTGTCATGAAAGATGGCAATATCATCGAGCAAGGCAATCATGAGGAACTAATGGCGCAAGGTGGCTTCTACGCTGACTTGTACAATAGTCAATTTACAGAAGACGAAGCAGAAGAATAAATCAAAAGAAGGCTTGACGGCCTTCTTTTTCTGCACTATACTAGAAGATAAACGTCTCACCTGTAGACGAAAACAAGGTAATGAATGAGAAATTTAATGAAAAATTATCAAGAATGGTATAGCAACCTTAGCTCCAAACTAACTAGCCATCCCACCCTTTTATTTCTATTGCTTAATTTCAATCGTTTGATGACAGTCGCCATGCCCTTGGTCTATCTGACTTTGCTAGTCATCACTTGCCTGCAACTAGGACTTGGTCAGCAGGTTGGGGTTTATGTGCTTATTCCTGCATCAGGCTTTGTGATCTTGTCCCTTTTTCGTAAGAAAATCAACCACCCGCGGCCTTATGAAACTTGGGATATCTGTCCCCTGCTTGAAAAAGATAGCTCGGGACAGTCGATGCCCAGTCGCCATGTTTTTTCGGCAACTATCATCTCCATGGCCTGTCTGCATGCTAGTCTACCTGTTGGCTTAGCATGCTTGCTCTTCTCAGCTTTGCTGGGCTTGGTGAGGGTTTTAGGGGGCGTTCATTATCCCAAGGATGTCTTGGTTGGCTATGCTTGTGGTCTGGTGTGGGGATTCCTTTTCTTCCTATTCTGACATGTAAGTTAAGCTAGTCCTACAACCACTTACTGCTTCAAATTGACCACTTGCTTTTTTGCCCTTGTATTCCTAACTTAGCTTTGATATAGTAGAGTCAGAAAGGAGATGTGATGAAGTTACGAATTGAGATTGA
>NZ_AJRE01000040.1:0-26014 GCF_000296955.1 Streptococcus sp. GMD4S | reverse complement strand
GCGAAACTAACAGAAGTTGAACAATAAGAAAAAGCAGAGTTGGACTTTAATCCAATTCTGCTTTTATGTATTCTAATAGCTCTTCTAGATTTTCAAGAGTGACTTTGGCGAACTGATAAGGACAGGCGTCCAAATAAGCCTTCTCAAAAAAGTCTAATTTGAGTGAGCTGTGTTTCAAACTGGCAATCTTAGGATAGTGTCTCAAATCAAGCAAAAGACCATCGTGTAGAGGATAGTGGGGCAAGGGACAGGTGTTTTCTTCAAGCACTTTCTTTATCTGAGCCTGATAGTTCTCTTGAAGGGTCAATCTAGCCAGTCGATTTTTTTCAAATAACTGACTATCGATGTAAAGAGAAAGAGCCTTTTGCATGATGAGATTGCTGTCATAGTCCAGGATATTTTTATAGGAAACAAAGGCCTCTTTTAGGGCATTTGGGAGAATGAGAGCGGTAATACGAAGGGCTGGAAAGAGACTGGTTGAGAAGGATTTGATATAAATGACCCGATCCTCAGTATCTAGATAGTGGAAGGTTTGTCCCTTTTTAGAGTCTAGGTCACCTAGATAATCATCCTCGACGATATATACACCATACTGGTTTGCTAGATCCAGAATAGCCCTTTTTTCCTGATCAGAATAGGAATGACCTAGGGGATAGTGGAAGCGAGGGATGGTATAGAAAAACTTGATTTTCCCAGATTTAAACTGTTCTTCCAGTTCTTCAAGGTCAATGCCATCAATTCGGCGTTCAATGGTCAGGTAGGCTAATCCCTGAGCGACCAAGAGGCGGTTCATCCGGTGGTAGGTCGGCTGTTCGACCAAAATCTCAGCTCCCTCGCTCGGAAAGTTAATCTGAGAAAGGATAAAAAGAGCTTGCTGGGTGCCAGAAGTTAGAACCAATTGGTCGGGTTTGCAGTAGAGGGCTTGGTCAAAGAGGAGTTGATGGACAGATTGTCTCAGTTCCTCAAGGCCTTCTTGGTTGTCATAGTAGTTGAATAGGTAGTTTTCTCGGCCTATCAGGGTTTCGTTGACACAGAGTCGGAAGTCGTCATAGGCACTGGCATGTTCGTCAGTGACTTCGATTTCCAAGTCTTGGTGCTGTCCTTGTTCCAGAACATAGTAGCCACTTTGGGGTTTGGCATAGAGGTATTGTTCATGGCGTAATTCCAGCAGGGCTCGTTGGATAGTGTCCTTGCTACAGTGGAAGTCTTGGCTCAGTTGACGGATAGAGGGAAGCCGGCTACCTGTTGGGAATTTTCCTGATTCGATACCCTTTTTTAGAAAGGAAACGACTGCTTGGTATTTACTTTCTTTCTTCATTCCAGACCTCCGTTGATTTTGTTACATTGTACCTTTTTTTTGCCTCCTTTGCAATGGGAAAAGCATTTCTCCCTTTCACAACTAGGAGCAAATGTGGTATACTTAGAAAGTATGATGATTCAATGAAAAGAAGATAAGAAAGAGAATGGATAGAAAAGTGCAGGAACCGGTAAAATTATTTCAATACAATACTCTAGGTGCCCTAATGGCAGGTCTCTATGGTGGAACCATGACAGTGGGAGAATTGCTGGAACATGGTGACCTTGGTTTGGGAACCCTTGATTCGATTGATGGGGAGTTAATTGTCCTTGATGGCAAGGCTTATCAAGCAAAGGGATCTGGTCAAACGCCTGAAATCGTTGAAGTGGCAGCGGATGCTCTAATTCCCTATGCAGCAGTAGTTCCTCATCAGGCAGAAGTGATTTTTCGTCAGCGCTTTGAAATGACGGACAAGGAATTGGAAAAGCGAATTGAGTCCTACTATGATGGGGAAAACCTTTTTCGTTCCATCAAGATTCATGGCGAATTTTCACAAATGCACGTGCGGATGATTCCTAAATCCACACCTGATACCAAATTTGCTGATGTAGCGACTCACCAACCTGAATATAGCCGTGAAAATGTATCGGGAACCATTGTTGGATTTTGGACACCAGAGATTTTCCATGGAGTGAGTGTTGCAGGCTACCATTTGCATTTTATCTCAGATGATTTGACCTTTGGTGGGCATGTGATGGACTTTGTTATAAAAGAAGGAATGATTGAGGTTGGGGCAGTCGACCAGTTGGACCAACGTTTTCCAGTCCAAGATCGCCAGTATTTATTCGCCAAATTTAACGTTGACGAGATGAAGAAAGATATTGATAAGTCAGAATAGGAGAAAAAGATGACAGTACATATTATCCTTACCATGATCGCTTTGGTTCTCATTCTAGTAAGTGGAACTTGGTATGCCAAAAAACGGTTTAAAATCTCTCTTGCAGTGATGGGCTTGGGGGCAATCGCATTTTTTGTTTCTTCTCAAGTGTTAGAGAAGATGGTTCATCTTCTGATACTCCATCCGCAAAAAGATGGAACCATTCCGCTTATGCAGGAGCAGCCTTTCTTATACGTCCTTTATGGGATCGCTATGGCAGCCCTCTTTGAAGAGACGGCTCGTCTTATCTTTTTTAAATGGTTGGAGAAAAAGAGAAAGCTAGAAGATCGAGATGCTTTGGCTTATGGTTTGGGACATGGGGGCTTAGAAATGCTCTATCTCGGAATGGGAAGCTTGATCAGTCTTTTGATTCTCTTTTCACTCATCCAGTCTTCAAATACTGATGTAGCTAATCTCCTTCCAAAGTCTACACTCGAAACGGTTCAGTCTCTTTCTGTATGGCAGGTTTATTTACTAGGAGTTGAACGTGTGCTTGCTCTGGTTCTCCAAATTGGTCTTTCCATCTGGGTCTATCAAAGTGTCCGTCAAAAGAAATGGATCTACCTCCTTGCTGCCTATGGTTTGCATGCCTTGTTTGACTTGGCTCCAGCCTTATCTCAAGTGGGATGGATTGCAAATCCGCTTCTAGTTGAGTTTGTTCTTCTCGTAGAACTTTTAGTCTTTATCTGGCTGACAAAATCTACATTTTGGAAAAAATCATAAAAAGAGGGGTGACCTCTTTTTTTATGTAAAGATAAAACAAGCTCTTTTTATGGTCGTCAAATGTCTCTAAAAATGGTATAATGGAATGAATTTTGAAAAAGGAAGAGTGACATGTCAGTAAAAGAAAAAATGCTTGAAATCCTAGAAGGAATCGATATTCGTTTTAAGGAACCCTTGAAGACCTATACCTATACCAAGGTAGGAGGTCGAGCGGATTATTTAGTTTTGCCACGCAATCGCTATGAGATGGCCCGTGTCGTCCAATTTGCCAATCAAGAGAATATTCCTTGGATGGTGCTAGGAAATGCCAGCAATATCATCGTTCGTGAAGGTGGAATCCGTGGTTTTGTCATCTTGTGCGATAAGCTCAATAACGTTTCGGTTGATGGCTATACCATCGAAGCAGAAGCTGGGGCAAACTTGATCGAAACGACACGTATTGCCCTTCGTCATAGTTTGACTGGTTTTGAGTTTGCTTGTGGGATTCCAGGGAGCGTCGGTGGAGCTGTCTTTATGAATGCGGGTGCCTATGGAGGAGAGATTGCTCATATCTTGCAGTCTTGTCAAATTTTGACTAAGGAAGGGGAAATCGAGACCTTGTCAGTCAAGGACTTGGCTTTTGGCTACCGTCATTCAGCTATTCAGGATTCTGGGGCTGTTGTTTTGTCAGCTAAATTTGCCCTAGCTCCTGGAAATCACCAGGTCATCAAGCAAGAGATGGACCGCTTGACGCACCTACGTGAACTCAAACAACCTCTAGAATACCCATCTTGTGGTTCAGTCTTTAAGCGTCCAGTTGGGCATTTTGCAGGTCAGTTGATCTCAGAGGCTGGATTGAAAGGCTATCGTATCGGTGGTGTGGAAGTATCTGAAAAGCATGCCGGTTTCATGATCAATGTTGCTGACGGAACGGCCAAAGACTACGAGGACTTGATCCAATCTGTTATCGAAAAAGTCAAGGAACACTCAGGTGTCACTCTTGAAAGAGAAGTCCGAATCTTGGGTGAGAAGGAATAAGGTTAGGGTAGAAAAGTTGCTGCTATAATCATTATAAAGGGGGTGAAAGCCTATCGTTAGTGAAGATGTATGTAGGCAGTTCAATCTCCTACACGAGGTAGTAGCGGCCTGACAGAGCCCTGATCTGTTAATTTATGAAAAAGAAGGAATTTATGACAATTGAAAAAACCAATTATTGAATTCAAAAACGTCTCTAAAGTTTTTGAAGACAGCAACACCAAGGTTCTCAAAGACATCAATTTTGAGTTGGAAGAAGGGAAATTTTACACTCTTTTAGGCGCATCCGGTTCAGGAAAATCAACCATTCTAAACATCATTGCAGGTTTACTGGATGCGACGACAGGGGATATTTTGCTGGATGGGGTACGGATCAACGACATCCCAACCAACAAGCGAGACGTCCATACGGTCTTCCAATCCTATGCCTTGTTTCCACATATGAATGTGTTTGAAAATGTTGCCTTTCCACTCCGCTTGCGTAAAATCGACAAGAAAGAAATCGAACAACGTGTAGCGGAAGTTCTCAAGATGGTTCAGTTGGAAGGTTACGAGAAGCGTTCCATCCGTAAACTCTCTGGTGGACAACGCCAGCGTGTGGCTATTGCCCGCGCCATTATCAACCAGCCCCGTGTGGTCTTGTTGGATGAGCCCTTGTCAGCGCTGGACTTGAAATTGCGAACAGACATGCAGTATGAACTGCGTGAACTGCAACAACGATTGGGGATTACCTTTGTCTTTGTCACTCATGATCAGGAGGAAGCCCTGGCCATGAGTGACTGGATTTTCGTCATGAACGATGGCGAGATTGTTCAGTCTGGAACACCAGTGGACATCTATGATGAGCCGATCAACCATTTTGTTGCCACCTTTATCGGTGAGTCCAATATCTTGCCTGGAACCATGATTGAGGATTACTTGGTTGAGTTTAACGGCAAACGCTTTGAAGCAGTCGACGGGGGGATGAAGCCAAATGAGCCAGTTGAGATTGTCATTCGTCCAGAGGACTTGCGCATTACCCTTCCTGAAGAAGGCAAGCTCCAAGTCAAGGTTGATACCCAGCTCTTCCGTGGGGTTCACTATGAGATCATCGCCTATGACGAACTCGGAAATGAATGGATGATCCACTCGACTCGTAAGGCCATTGTGGGTGAGGAAATCGGTCTGGACTTTGAACCAGAAGATATCCACATCATGCGTCTCAACGAAACCGAAGAAGAGTTCGATGCTCGTATTGAAGAATACGTAGAAATCGAAGAGCAAGAAGCAGGTCTGATTAACGCGATCGAGGAGGAAAGAGATGAAGAAAACAACCTCTAAACTCTTTGTAGTGCCCTATATGCTTTGGATCGCCCTCTTTGTTCTCGCACCCTTGGTCTTGATTTTTGGACAATCCTTTTTCAACATTGAAGGCCAGTTTAGTTTAGAAAACTACAAATCCTACTTTGCATCACAAAACTTGACCTATCTCAAAATGAGCTTCAACTCTGTGCTTTATGCGGGGATTGTGACCATGGTGACACTTTTCATCAGCTATCCAACAGCCCTCTTTTTGACCCGTCTTAAGCACCGTCAACTCTGGCTCATGCTGATTATCTTGCCAACCTGGATCAATCTGCTCCTTAAGGCCTATGCCTTTATCGGGATTTTTGGTCAAAATGGCTCTATTAATCAATTTTTGGAATTCATCGGAATCGGTTCTCAACAGTTGCTCTTTACCGATTTCTCCTTCATCTTCGTCGCAAGCTACATCGAGCTTCCCTTTATGATTTTGCCGATTTTCAATGTCTTGGATGATATGGACAACAATCTCATCAATGCCAGTTATGACCTCGGTGCGACCAAGTGGGAGACCTTCCGCCATGTCATTTTCCCTCTATCGATGAATGGAGTGAGAAGTGGGGTTCAGTCTGTCTTTATCCCAAGTTTGAGTCTCTTCATGCTGACACGTTTAATCGGTGGGAACCGCGTTATCACGCTGGGAACGGCTATTGAGCAGAACTTCCTGACCAATGATAACTATGGTATGGGTTCAACCATTGGTGTGATCCTCATCCTGACCATGTTCATCACCATGTGGGTGACCAAGGAAAGGAGAGAACGATGAAAAAATTTGCCAATCTCTACCTAGCCTTTGTCTTTATCGTCCTTTATTTGCCAATTTTTTACCTGATTGGCTACGCCTTTAACGCAGGGGATGATATGAATAGTTTTACCGGCTTTAGCTTGAGCCATTTTAAAACCATGTTTGGTGATGGCCGTCTCATGTTGATCCTCACTCAAACCTTTTTCTTGGCCTTTCTAGCTTCCTTGATTGCGACCATTATCGGGACTTTCGGTGCTATCTATATCTACCAGTCTCGTAAGAAATACCAAGAAGCCTTTTTATCACTCAATAATATCCTCATGGTTGCGCCTGACGTTATGATTGGTGCCAGTTTCTTGATTCTCTTTACCCAGCTTAAGTTTTCACTTGGCTTTTTGACGGTTCTATCTAGCCACGTGGCCTTTTCCATCCCTATCGTGGTCTTGATGGTCTTGCCTCGTCTCAAGGAAATGAATGATGACATGATCCATGCGGCCTATGACTTGGGAGCCAGCCAGTTTCAGATGTTTAAGGAAATCATGCTACCTTATCTGACTCCGTCTATCATTGCAGGTTATTTCATGGCCTTCACCTATTCGCTAGATGATTTTGCCGTGACCTTCTTTGTGACGGGAAATGGCTTTTCAACCCTGTCAGTCGAGATTTACTCTCGTGCTCGTAAGGGAATTTCGCTAGAAATCAATGCCCTGTCTGCCCTTGTCTTTCTCTTTAGTATTATCCTAGTTGTTGGCTATTACTTTATCTCACGTGAGAAGGAGGAGCAAGCATGAAAAAACTCTATTCATTTTTAGCAGGAATTGTAGCGATTATCCTTGTCTTGTGGGGGATTGCGACTCATCTAGATAGTAAAATCAATAGCCGAGACAGTCAGAAATTGGTTATCTACAACTGGGGGGACTATATCGATCCAGAACTCTTGGAGAAATTCACAGAAGAAACAGGAATCCAAGTACAGTACGAGACCTTTGACTCCAATGAAGCCATGTATACCAAGATCAAGCAGGGTGGAACAACCTATGATATTGCCATCCCAAGTGAATACATGATCAACAAGATGAAGGACGAAGACCTCTTGGTTCCGCTTGATTATTCAAAAATTGAAGGAATCGAAAATATCGGACCTGAGTTCCTCAACCAGTCCTTTGACCCGGGCAACAAATTCTCCATCCCGTACTTCTGGGGAACCTTGGGAATTGTTTACAATGAAACCATGGTAGAGGAGGCGCCTGAGCATTGGGATGACCTCTGGAAACCAGAATACAAGGATTCCATCATGCTCTTTGATGGGGCGCGTGAGGTGCTGGGACTCGGGCTTAACTCACTTGGTTACAGTCTCAACTCCAAGGATCCTCAGCAGTTGGAAGAGACAGTGGATAAGCTCTACAAATTGACTCCAAATATCAAGGCCATTGTGGCGGATGAGATGAAGGGTTACATGATTCAGAACAACGCTGCTATCGGTGTGACTTTCTCTGGGGAAGCCAGCCAGATGTTGGAGAAAAATCCTAACCTCAAGTATGTCGTTCCGACTGAGGCCAGCAATCTCTGGTTTGATAACATGGTCATTCCAAAAACCGTGAAAAACCAGGATGCTGCCTATGCCTTTATCAACTTTATGTTAAAACCCGAAAATGCTCTGAAAAATGCGGAGTATGTAGGTTACTCAACACCAAACCTACCAGCAAAGGAAATGCTCCCAGAGGAGACTCGTGAGGACAAATCCTTCTATCCAGACGCTGATACTATGAAACACTTGGAAGTTTATGAGAAATTTGACCATAAATGGACAGGAAAATATAGTGACCTCTTCCTCCAGTTTAAAATGTACCGGAAGTAGGAGATATGCTTTCTTGTCAGTTTTCCTAGTTGACGCAGAACCCAAAAAACGATATAATAAAAAAGTTGAGAATTGATTTTCAGTTATCTTAGTCCAGAGAATTGGCGGTGCTGCGAGCCATCTAAGGTAGGAAATCATGCTACTCAATCAGACAATTGCATAAGAATAAGAGAATGACAAGTTCATTGAATGAAGGTGGTACCGCGGTTTTTCGCCCTTCGTGATATGGACTTGTCTTTTGATTTTTGGAGGTGTTTATGAAGACATTTCTCGTGAAACAAAAGTTTCGTCTTGGGGGCGAACGCTTCGATATCAAAGATGATAGGGGAGTAGTGAACTATCAGGTGGAAGGCTCTTTCTTCCAAATTCCTAAGACCTTTACCATCTATGACGCCTATGGTGAGCAAGTCAGTGAAATTAGTAAAGAATTTTTCACTTTGCTTCCTCGATTTACTATTCAGCTACGAAATGGTTCCAATTTCGTTATTCGTAAGAAGTTGACCTTCTGGCGAGATAAGTATGAGTTTGATAATCTCGGGCTTCGTATCGAGGGTAATATCTGGGATTTAAATTTCAAATTGCTAGATGATCGTGACCAAGTGATTGCTGAGATTCGGAAAGAGATTTTTCATTTAACCTCGACTTACACCGTAACCGTCTATGAAGACTCGTATGCAGACCTAGTCGTTTCCCTTTGTGTCGCGATTGACTATGTGGAGATGCTGGAAAGCCAATCAAATTAAACAAGTAAATAAGGAGATATTATGAAACAACTATCTAGTGCTCAAGTTCGCCAAATGTGGCTTGATTTCTGGGCAAGTAAAGGCCACTCTGTCGAACCATCAGTCAGCTTGGTTCCTGTAAATGACCCAACTCTTTTGTGGATTAACTCTGGGGTAGCAACCCTTAAGAAATACTTTGACGGAACCATTATCCCTGAAAATCCACGTATTACCAATGCGCAAAAAGCTATCCGTACTAACGATATTGAAAACGTAGGGAAGACTGCGCGCCACCATACTATGTTTGAAATGTTGGGGAACTTCTCTATTGGTGATTATTTCCGTGATGAAGCCATCACTTGGGCTTATGAGCTCTTGACAAGCCCAGAATGGTTTGATTTCCCAGCTGAAAAACTTTATATGACCTACTATCCAGACGATAAGGATTCTTATAACCGCTGGATTGAAGTAGGAGTGGACCCAAGCCACTTGATCCCAATCGAAGACAACTTCTGGGAAATCGGTGCTGGACCTTCTGGACCTGATACAGAAATCTTCTTTGACCGTGGAGAAGCATTTGACCCAGAAAATATTGGTCTTCGTCTGCTTGCAGAAGATATCGAAAACGACCGTTACATCGAAATCTGGAATATCGTTTTGTCACAATTTAACGCTGATCCTGCTGTTCCTCGTAGCGAATACAAAGAATTGCCACACAAGAACATTGATACGGGCGCTGGTTTGGAGCGTTTGGTGGCTGTTATCCAAGGGGCTAAGACAAACTTTGAAACGGACCTCTTCATGCCGATTATCCGTGAAGTTGAGAAATTGTCAGGTAAGGTCTACGACCAAGATGGCGATAACATGAGCTTCAAGGTCATCGCTGACCACATCCGTTCCCTTTCATTTGCCATCGGTGATGGTGCTCTTCCAGGAAATGAAGGCCGTGGTTATGTCCTTCGTCGTCTCCTCCGTCGTGCTTCTATGCACGGTCAAAAATTGGGTATCAACGAGCCTTTCCTTTACAAACTCGTTCCAACTGTTGGAAAAATCATGGAAAGCTACTACCCAGAAGTGCTTGAAAAACGTGACTTTATCGAGAAAATTGTCAAGAGCGAGGAAGAGTCATTTGCTCGTACCCTTCACTCAGGTCAACACTTTGCAGAAACTATTGTAGCTGATTTGAAAGCGAAAGGTCAAAACGTTATCGCTGGGCAAGATGTCTTCAAACTTTACGATACATATGGATTCCCAGTTGAATTGACAGAAGAAATCGCTGAAGAAGCAGGGATGACTGTAGACCGTGAAGGTTTTGAAGCAGCCATGAAAGAACAGCAAGAACGTGCGCGTGCGTCAGCTGTCAAAGGCGGCTCAATGGGAATGCAAAATGAAACCCTTCAAAACATTACAGTGGAAAGCCGATTTAACTACAAAAAAGAAAAACTAGCTAGTAGACTTGTTGCTATCGTAGCGGACAATGCAGAAGTAAACGTTGTTTCAGAAGGAACTGCCTCTCTTATCTTTGCGGAAACACCATTCTACGCTGAAATGGGTGGACAAGTAGCTGACCACGGTCAAATCTTGGATGCTAAAGGAAATGTCGTAGCGACTGTAACGGACGTGCAAAAAGCACCAAACGGACAAGCTCTTCATACTGTCGAAGTTCTTGCACCACTTGCTTTGAATCAAGAATATACCTTGGCAATCGATACTAATCGCCGTCACCGTGTCATGAAAAACCACACAGCGACTCACTTGCTCCATGCGGCTCTTCACAATATCCTTGGCCACCATGCGACACAAGCAGGATCTCTGAACGAAGTAGAATTTCTTCGCTTTGACTTTACTCACTTCCAAGCTGTGACTCCTGAAGAGTTGCGCGCCATTGAACAGCAAGTTAATGAGAAAATTTGGGAAGCAATTGCTGTAGAAACTGTTGAGACAGATATTGACACGGCTAAAGAAATGGGAGCTATGGCCCTCTTTGGTGAGAAATACGGTAAGGAAGTTCGTGTTGTGACCATCGGTGACTACTCAGTGGAACTCTGTGGTGGTACCCACGTTGGCAATACTTCTGAAATCGGTCTCTTCAAGATTGTCAAAGAAGAAGGGATTGGTTCAGGAACTCGTCGTATCTTGGCAGTGACTGGTAAAGAAGCCTTTGAAGCCTACCGTGAACAAGAAGACGCTCTTAAAGCTGTTGCATCAACTCTTAAAGCACCTCAACTCAAGGAAGTACCTCACAAGGTTGAAGGCCTTCAAGAGCAACTCCGTCAATTGCAAAAAGAAAATGCAGAATTGAAGGAAAAAGCAGCAGCTGCAGCGGCAGGTGATGTCTTTAAGGATGTGAAGGAAGTCAACGGACACCGTTACATTGCAAGCCAAGTTTCTGTATCAGATGCAAGTGCCCTTCGTACCTTTGCGGATAACTGGAAACAAAAAGACTACTCTGATGTGCTTGTCCTAGTTGCCGCTATTGGTTACAAGGTCAATGTCCTCGTAGCAAGCAAGACTAAAGATGTACACGCAGGAAACTTGGTTAAAGAATTGGCTCCAATCGTCGATGGACGTGGTGGTGGTAAACCAGACATGGCTATGGCAGGAGGAAGCAACCAAGCGAAAATTCAAGAACTCTTGGATGCAGTAGCAGGTAAATTGTAAGACAATAAAGATCTATCCATTTGGGTAGGTCTTTTTGCCTACTTAAAAAGCCAAATCCGCTTGGATTTGACTTGTAACTGATAGGTTTATTTTGTTGCCCAAACACTGACTGAACCCGCTGCTACTGGAAATTCTCCATAACCTTCAGCGTTGATTGTAACTTGTGCTGGATGATTTTCAAGGAGGTCAACAAAGGTTTGGTCAGCCCATTCTTGCCCGACAAACATAGATTTGCTGTTTTCTTGGTCATTTGAGATGAGGACAGCGATTGGAGATTGATGTTCAGCACCTGAACGAACCCAACCGATACAGTTGGCATCGTCAAAGTAGTCTGTTTGCTCCCCATATGCCCTGTCTTTTCGGATGGCTAGGAGACGGTCAAGAACTTCTCTGAAATCTTGTTGAGCAAATTGCCCTGAAATGCCGTAATAGTCTCCGTAAAAGACACATGGAAGACCATCTTGGCGTAATAGAATGAGGGCATAGGCTGCTGGCTTGAACCATTCTTCAACAGTAGACTCAAGGGCTTGTCCTCGTTGGGTATCATGGTTGTCAACGAAAGTGACTGCTTTGTCAGGCTTGAGTTCAACCAAGCTATCTGTGAAAATGTTACGAAGGTCGTAACTTGCTCCAGCTTGACTGGCTTCAAAGAGGTTCTGGTGGAGACGAACATCGACAAGATCAAAGCGTTCTTCTGTTTTCTCGAGATAGTCTAGATTGGCTTCCTTGTCTGGATTCCAAAATTCTCCGAAAACATAGAAATCTTGACCGTATTTTTCCTTCATATCACGGATGAAATTGCCCATAAAGAAGGAGTCGATGTGCTTAACGGCATCCAAGCGGAAACCTGCCACTCCAGTCGTTTCCATGAACCAGTCAGCCCAGTCATAGATGTTTTGGATGACTTCAGGGTGCTTAAAGTCCAGGTCAGCGTACATGAGGTAGTCGTAGTTGCCGTTTTCGTTATCGACCAATTCCTCATTTGCCCAACCTTTATTGTCTCCTTGGATCAGGTAAATGCCAGACTTACGGCGTTTGGCATCGTAGTCTGTACCTGTGAAGTGGTACCAGTGCCAGTGGAAGTCATTGTAGGTATCTTGGCGACCATCGAAAGTAAAGTGAGTCCAGCCATTGATAGTAAAGGGCTCGCTTAATTGAACGGTACGGTCCTCAGGGTCCACTTCAATAACCTGAAAGGCTTCCATATGATCGGCAGCAGCCTTGTGATTGAGCACCACATCGGCCATAGGTTGAATTCCCTGTGCTTTTAGGGCTTGAATGGCTTGAAGATAGTCTTCTTTAAACCCATACTTGGTACGGACAGTTCCTTTTTGGTGAAATTCACCTAGGTCAAAAAGATCGTAAACACCATAGCCGACATCTTTTTCGTTGGTTGCCTTGAAGGCAGGTGGCATCCAGACATGGCTGATGCCAAGGTTTGCTAGGTGCTCTGCGTCATTTGTCAGTCGCGTCCAGTGTTGGCCGTCGTGAGGCAAATACCATTCAAAGTATTGCATAAGTGTCTGATTTTGCATTGTTTTTCCTCTTACTTATCAATGATGTGTTATATTCTACCATAAAGTCCAGAACTACGCAAACGTTTGCGTAAAAATTCTATACTCATTTCTAGAAATGTCTATTTTTTGAAATTTCCCATTATTTTTCATTGTTTAGGAAAGAAGGATTAGAAAAAATGAATTGACTAAACTTTTTTTAACAAAAATGACACTTAGTAAACTAAAGTAAAAATGGACAAACGCTTTCTATTTTGAGAATTGTCACAAAATTTGCTATAATAGTAGCTATGAATAGAATTAGGGTCAGCAGACGTGTTGAAAAAAAGCTAGCTAAGGGTCTAGTTCTTTTGGAAGCAAGCGATTTAACAGATATTGAACTGACGGATCAGGAAGTAGAAGTTCTTAGTCAAGACGGAAAGTTTTTAGGGAGCGCCTATCTTTCCCAGCAGAATAAGGGAATCGGTTGGTTGGTCAGCAAGGAAAAGGTTGTTTTCAATCAAGCCTTTTTTGAAATTCTGTTTCGTAAGGCCAAGGAAGCTAGAAAGCCTTATTATCAAGATGACTTGACTACTGCCTTTCGCCTTTTTAACCAAGAGGGAGATGGTTTTGGTGGTCTGACTGTTGATCTCTACGGAGGTTATGTGGTCTTTTCTTGGTACAACTCCTTTGTTTACCAGATTCGTGAGCTGATAGTAAAGGCTTTTAAGGAAGTCTTTCCTGAGATTTTGGGAGTATATAAAAAGATTCGATTTAAAGGTCTAGATTACGAGTCTGCTCATGTCTATGGTGAAAAAGCGCCAGACTACTTTACTGTTCTTGAAAATGGTGTACTCTATCAGGTTTTTATGAATGATGGCTTGATGACAGGTATTTTTCTGGATCAGCACGATGTTCGTGGGAGTCTGGTAGACGGTCTAGCCATGGGCAAATCCTTACTCAATATGTTTTCCTATACGGCTGCCTTTTCAGTTGCTGCAGCTATGGGAGGCGCGAGTGAAACGACTTCTGTCGACTTGGCAAAACGGTCGAGAGAGCTGTCAGAAGCTCATTTTCAGGCAAATGGACTCGGCACAGACAACCATCGTTTTATCGTCATGGATGTCTTTGACTACTTCAAGTATGCCAAGCGAAAGAGCTTGACCTACGATGTAATTGTACTGGATCCGCCGAGCTTTGCTCGCAATAAAAAACAAACATTTTCTGTGGCTAAGGACTATCACAAGCTGATTTCCCAGAGTCTAGAGATTTTAAATCCGGGAGGCATTATCATTGCCAGTACCAATGCTGCCAATGTTTCCCGCCAGAAATTTACAGAACAAATTGATAAAGGTTTTGCAGGAAGAAAATATCAAATTTTAAACCAATATGGTCTTCCAGCAGACTTTGCCTATAATAAAAAAGATGAAAGCAGTAATTACCTCAAGGTGATTAGTATGAAGGTTAGTAAATGAAATTAATCGTTTCAGTAATGCCAAGAAGTTTAGAAGAAGTGCAAGAACTGGATGCCACACGGTATGAAGATGCCGATATCATCGAGTGGCGTGCAGACTTCCTCGCCAAGGAAGCCATTTTACAGGTAGCACCTGCAATCTTTGAGAAATTCGCAGGCCGCGAACTGGTCTTTACCCTTCGGACTCGCTCTGAGGGAGGAGAAATCGAACTGTCTTCTGAGGAGTATGTTCAAATCATCAAGGAAGTCACTCAACTCTATCAACCAGACTATGTGGATTTTGAGTACTTCAGCTACAAGGACGTTTTTGAGGAAATGTTGGATTTTCCAAATCTTGTTTTGAGTTACCATAATTTCCAGGAAACACCAGAAAACATGATGGAGATTCTGTCTGAGTTGACCAGTCTCTCTCCAAAAGTGGTCAAGGTATCAGTTATGGCCCATACGGAGCAGGATGTTTTAGACTTGATGAACTACACACGAGGATTTAAAACACTCAATCCTGAGCAAGACTACGTGACCATTTCCATGGGAAAAATGGGCAAGGTATCACGCATTACTTCAGATGTGACGGGTTCGAGTTGGTCATTTGCTAGTCTGGATGAAGCGAGTGCCCCAGGTCAGATTTCTCTATCAAACATGAAAAAAATCAGGGAGATTTTGGATGAAGCTTGATGGCTATACACGTTTAGCTGCAGTTGTTGCCAATCCCATCAAACACTCTATTTCACCCTTTATCCACAATAGGGCCTTTGAGGCGACAGCTATTAATGGTGCCTATGTAGCTTGGGAGATTGAAGCGGGTGATTTGGCAGAAACAGTCGCCAATATTCGCCGTTACCAGATGTTTGGCATCAACCTGTCTATGCCATACAAGGAGCAAGTGATTCCTTATCTGGATGAGTTGAGTGATGAGGTTCGTTTGATTGGGGCAGTCAACACAGTTGTTAATCAAGACAGAACGTTAATTGGATATAATACAGATGGCAAGGGATTTTTTAAGAGCTTGCCTTCTTTTACAATCTCGGATAAGAAAATGACCATTCTGGGGGCAGGTGGTGCGGCTAAATCAATCTTGGCACAGGCTATTTTGGATGGCGTCAGTCAGATTTCTATCTTTGTGCGTTCAGCTTCTATGGAAAAAACAAGACCTTATCTAGACAAGTTGCAGGAGCAAACAGGTTTTAAAGTGAACTTATATGCTTTAGAAGATGTTTCTGTCTTGCAAGAAAGGATTGCTGAGTCGGATTTACTGGTCAATGCGACTAGTGTGGGAATGGACGGTCAGTCGTCCCCAGTTCCAGAAAGCATCAATTTGCCAAAGACTCTCTTGGTTGCAGATATCATTTACCAACCCTTTGAGACGCCATTTTTGAAATGGGCTAGAAGCCAGGGCAATCCAGCTGTCAATGGTCTGGGGATGTTGCTCTATCAAGCCGCCGAAGCTTTTCAATTGTGGACAGGTAAAGAAATGCCGACAGACGAGATTTGGCAGTCCTTAACAGAAAAATACCAATAATGAAAAGGAGACCCTACTATGAAAATCAGAATCGATATTCCGCATCATCCCTATGATATTCAGATTGAAAAAGGTTGTCTATCGCAAGCAGGTCAATGGTTGCGAGAACTCTGGCAACCTCAAAAAGTGGTTATCGTAACAGATAACCATGTAGCTTCTCTCTATGCAGAGAAGGTTAAACTCAGCCTAGAAGATGCTGGTTTTCAGGTAGCTGTTTTTGACTTTTTAGAAGGCGAAGAAAGAAAGAATTTAACCACTGTACAGAAAGTCTATGAATTTTTAGTCAAGCAGGGTTTGACTCGTAGCGATGGGATTGTGGCTCTTGGTGGTGGTGTCGTTGGAGACCTGGCTGGTTTTGTAGCCTCTACCTATATGCGGGGCATTCACTTTGTTCAGATTCCGACTAGTTTGACAGCCCAGGTTGATTCGTCTATTGGTGGAAAGACGGGTGTCAATACTCCTTTTGCTAAAAATATGGTGGGAACTTTTGCCCAACCAGATGGGGTTCTGATTGACCCGCTTGTCCTAGAAACGCTTGGAAAAAGAGAGCTGATTGAGGGGATGGGCGAGGTTATCAAGTACGGCTTGATTGAGGATCCAGAACTATGGGCTCTCTTGATGGAGCTAGATGGTTCTGTAGAGAGCATTTTGGAACATGCAGAGACTTTGATTGAACATTCTTGTCAGGTTAAGCGCAAGATGGTGGTCGAAGATGAGTTGGATAACGGTGTTCGTCTTTACCTCAATTTTGGGCACACTATTGGTCATGCTATTGAAGCAACTGCCGGTTATGGCAAGGTCATGCATGGAGAAGCTGTGGCTATGGGCATGGTTCAGATTTCCAAGGTTGCTGAGGGGAAAGGCCTCATGCCAGAAGGAATAACCCAGTCCATTACAGAGATGTGCCAGAAATTTGGCTTGCCTGTTGATTATGAAAACTGGGATGTTGACAAACTTTATCAAGCTTTGACTCATGATAAAAAAGCGCGTGGAAACACCTTGAAATTGGTCTTAGTTCCAGAGCTTGGTTCAGCGACCATTCACCCAGTTTCTCTGGAAGAGATGAAAGACTACTTGGTAAAATAAGGAGAACGTATGAGATATTTAACTGCAGGAGAATCACACGGCCCCCGTTTGACGGCTATTATTGAAGGAATTCCAGCTGGACTTCCTTTGACAGCAGAGGATATTAATGGAGACCTTAAACGCCGTCAGGGTGGCTACGGTCGTGGTGGCCGTATGAAGATTGAGAGTGACCAGGTTGTCTTTACTTCGGGCGTTCGTCACGGGAAGACGACAGGGGCACCTATTACCATGGATGTCATCAATAAGGACCACCAAAAATGGCTGGATATCATGTCTGCTGAGGACATTGAAGACCGCCTTAAAAGCAAGAGAAAAATTACCCATCCTCGCCCAGGTCATGCCGATTTAGTTGGGGGCATTAAGTACCGTTTTGATGATTTGCGAAATTCCTTGGAGAGGTCATCTGCCCGTGAAACCACCATGCGAGTGGCTGTTGGGGCAGTAGCCAAACGTCTCTTAGCTGAGCTAGATATGGAGATTGCCAACCATGTCGTGGTCTTTGGTGGTAAGGAAATCGATGTACCTGAAAATCTAACAGTCGCTGAGATTAAGGAACGAGCTGCCCAGTCTGAAGTTTCTATTGTCAACCAAGAGCGGGAACAGGAAATCAAGGACTATATTGACCAAATCAAGCGTGACGGTGATACCATTGGTGGGGTTGTGGAGACAGTCGTCGGAGGTGTTCCAGTTGGCCTTGGATCCTATGTTCAATGGGACAGAAAATTAGATGCGCGATTGGCCCAAGCAGTTGTTTCTATCAATGCCTTTAAAGGGGTGGAATTTGGTCTTGGATTTGAAGCTGGTTACCGCAAAGGCAGCCAAGTTATGGATGAAATTCTCTGGTCTAAAGAAGACGGCTATACTCGTCGTACCAATAATCTAGGTGGTTTTGAAGGTGGTATGACCAATGGGCAACCAATTGTTGTTCGTGGAGTTATGAAACCCATTCCCACTCTTTACAAACCACTTATGAGTGTGGATATCGAAACCCACGAACCTTACAAGGCAACCGTGGAGAGAAGTGATCCGACCGCTCTGCCAGCAGCTGGGGTAGTCATGGAAGCTGTTGTAGCAACGGTTCTGGCGCAAGAAATCCTTGAAAAATTTTCATCGGACAACCTAGAGGAATTAAAAGAAGCGGTAACCAAACACCGTGAGTATACAAAGAACTATTAAGGAGTTCCTATGGCAAAAACCATCTATATCGCAGGTCTCGGTTTGATTGGTGCCTCGATGGCGCTTGGTATCAAACGCGATCATCCTGATTATGAAATTCTAGGTTATAATCGCAGTCAGGCTTCTAGAGATATTGCCTTGGAGCGGGGGATGATTGACCGTGCGACGGATGATTTTGCCAGTTTTGCTCCTCTGGCAGATGTCATCATCTTGACCTTGCCAATCAAGCAGACCATTGCTTTTATTCAGGAGTTGGCAGGTTTGAACTTGAAAGAAGGCGTCATTATCTCGGATGCGGGCTCAACCAAGGCTGCCATTGTGGAAGTGGCGGAGGAATATTTGGCTGGCAAGTCAATTCGTTTTGTCGGGGCTCATCCCATGGCTGGTAGCCACAAGACAGGAGCTGCCTCTGCCGATGTTAATCTCTTTGAAAATGCCTACTATATCTTTACTCCATCTAGCTTGACCACTCCAGAAACCCTTTCAGAAATGAAGGACCTACTTTCAGGCCTCCATGCTCGTTTCATTGAAATTGATGCCAAGGAGCACGATCAAGTAACTTCACAGATTAGCCATTTTCCCCATATCTTGGCATCAGGTCTCATGGAACAAACAGCAGTTTATGCTCAAGAACATGAGATGGCAAGACGCTTTGCGGCGGGTGGATTTCGAGATATGACTCGCATTGCGGAAAGCGAGCCAGGTATGTGGACTTCTATTCTCTTGTCTAACCGTGAGACTATTCTAGAGCGAATTGCGGATTTCAAGGAACGCTTGGAAGCGATTGGTCAGGCCATCAGCAGGGGAGATGAAGAGCAAATCTGGAACTTTTTCAACCAAGCGCGTGCGCAACGTCAGGCCATGGAAATACATAAGCGTGGTGGTGTGGATAGCTCTTACGACCTCTATGTCGATGTTCCCGATGAAGAAGATGTCATCTTGCGAATTTTGGAATTACTTCGTGGGACTTCTTTGGTTAATATCCACATCAACGAGGAAAACCGTGAGGATGTTCACGGGATTCTCCAAATTTCATTTAAAAATGCTCAAGATTTAGAACGAGCTGAGCGCTTAATTACAGAAAATACGGACTACACAGTCGTCATCAAATAAGGAGAAAATCATGTCAAATATTTACGATAGTGCAAATGAACTTAGTCGCGGGTTACGCGAATTACCAGAATACAAGGCGGTCAAGGCAGCCAAAGATGCTATCCAAGCTGATGAACAAGCTAGCAAGATTTTTGCAGACTACCTCGCTTTCCAGCAAGAAATCCAAGTCATGGCGCAAACGGGACAAATGCCAGACGCCTCTTTCCAAGAAAAGATGCAGTCTTTCAGCAAACAAATCCAAGAGAACGCTCTTTTGTCAGATTTCTTTGCCAAACAGCAACAATTGTCCATTTATCTTTCGGACATTGAAAAAATTGTCTTTGAACCTGTTTCAGAATTATTGAAATAGTATTTTATCTGTATAAAAGCCAGAAATTTCAGGAATTTCTGGCTTTTTTGTGATAAAATAAGAAAAAGTATTGCAAGTATGAGGTCAACTATGAAACTAAAAACAAACATTCGCCACTTACATGGCAGTATCCGGGTTCCAGGTGACAAGTCTATCAGCCACCGTACGATTATTTTTGGAAGTTTGGCTGAGGGCGAGACTAAGGTTTATGATATTTTGCGTGGAGAGGATGTACTTTCAACCATGCAGGTTTTTCGTGACCTTGGTGTTGAAATTGAGGACAAATATGGGGTTGTTACCATTCAAGGTGTTGGAATGGATGGCTTAAAAGCTCCGCAAAATGCCTTGGATATGGGTAATTCTGGCACTTCGATTCGCCTGATCTCAGGTGTACTTGCTGGTGCAGACTTCGAAGTAGAGATGTTTGGAGATGATAGTCTTTCTAAACGTCCTATGGATCGTGTGACGATTCCATTGAAAAAAATGGGCGTTAGCATCTCAGGGCAAACTGAGCGAGATCTGCCCCCTCTTCGCCTAAAAGGGACGAAAAATTTAAAACCGATTCACTATGAGTTGCCAATCGCTTCTGCTCAAGTTAAGTCTGCCTTGATATTTGCAGCCTTGCAGGCTCAGGGGGAGTCCGTGATTATCGAGAAAGAATGTACTCGTAACCACACCGAAGATATGCTACAGCAATTTGGTGGCCATTTAAGTGTGGATGGCAAGAAAATCATAGTTCAAGGGCCGCAAAAACTGACTGGACAAAAGGTAGTTGTCCCAGGAGATATCTCTAGTGCAGCCTTTTGGCTAGTCGCAGGTTTGATTGTTCCAAACTCTCGTGTGGTGCTGCAGAATGTGGGCATCAATGAAACGCGTACAGGTATTATTGATGTCATTCGCGCCATGGGAGGAAAATTAGAAATAACTGAAATCGATCCAGTCGCTAAATCAGCAACCCTGACTGTCGAATCTTCAGACCTGAAAGGAACAGAGATTGGTGGAGCTTTGATTCCACGCTTGATTGATGAATTACCTATTATTGCCCTTTTAGCGACACAAGCGCAAGGTGTAACAGTCATTAAGGATGCTGAGGAACTCAAGGTCAAGGAAACTGACCGCATTCAGGTGGTGGCTGATGCCTTAAATAGCATGGGAGCGGACATCACCCCCACAGCAGATGGGATGATTATCAAAGGGAAATCAGCCCTTCATGGCGCTAGAGTCAATACGTTTGGTGACCATCGAATTGGAATGATGACAGCCATTGCAGCCCTCTTGGTTGCGGATGGAGAAGTGGAACTTGACCGTGCTGAAGCCATCAACACTAGCTATCCTAGCTTCTTTGATGATTTGGAGAGCATGACTCATGGCTAAGGTATTACTTGGATTTATGGGGGCAGGCAAGTCGACAATCGCTAGAGGCTTGGACCCAGACTATATCGATATGGATGCCTTAATCGAGGAACATTTGGGCATGTCCATTGCGGATTTCTTCGCTGAAAAAGGAGAAGTGGCCTTTCGTCAAGTAGAGTCAGAAGTCCTAGCTGACTTACTAAAAACGGACCGAGTTGTGTCAACTGGCGGAGGAGTTGTCATTTCTCAGAGAAATCGTGACTTGCTCAAAACCAATCCTGATAACATCTACCTAAAAGCAGATTTTGAAACCCTCTACCAACGTATCGCAGCTGATAAGGACAATCAGCGTCCACTTTTTCTTAACAAAAGCAAGGAAGAACTGGTAGCTATTTTCCATGAAAGACAAGCTTGGTATGAGGAAGTAGCCAGTCGGATTCTAGATGTGACCAAGTTAAGCCCAGAGGAAATTATAGAGGAACTGAGATGAAAATTGCCTATCTAGGTCCCAAGGGATCTTTTTCGCATCATGTTGTGCAGACAGCCTTTCCCAAAGAGGAATTGCATGCCTTTGCCAATATCACAGATGTTATCAAGGCCTATGAACAGGGCTTGGTGGACTATTCTGTGGTACCAGTTGAAAACTCCATTGAAGGTAGTGTCCATGAAAGTTTGGATTACCTTTTTCACCAGGCTCGCATCCAAGCAGTGGCAGAAATCGTTCAACCCATTCACCAGCAGTTGATGGCAGTTCCTGGTCATACTAAGATTGAGAAGATTTTTTCCCATCCTCAGGCTTTGGCTCAGGGAAAAAAATTCATCGATGAACACTATCCAGAGGCTCAAATCGAGGTAACCGCCAGTACCGCCTATGCAGCTCGCTTTATTTCAGAACATCCAGATCAGCCTTATGCAGCTATTGCTCCTAAAAGTTCAGCTGAAGAATATGGCTTGGAATTGATTGCAGAGGATATTCAGGAAATGGAAGCCAATTTCACACGTTTTTGGGTGTTAGGGGCAGAGATACCGAAGATTCCTTTGAACTCACAAGCTGAAAAAATGAGTTTGGCCTTGACCTTACCAGACAACCTACCTGGTGCTCTTTACAAGGCACTTTCGACCTTTGCTTGGAGAGGGATTGACTTAACAAAGATTGAAAGTCGCCCCCTTAAAACAGCCTTGGGAGAATACTTTTTCATTATCGATGTAGACTATAGTGACAAAGAACTGGTTCATTTTGCAAGACAAGAACTAGAAGCTATTGGAATCCAGCATAAGATTCTGGGGACCTACCCGATTTTTACCATAACTGATTTAGAAAAGGAGAGTCAATGAGCAAAGAAAATCCTTTAAGTCATCACGAGCAGTTACGTTATGACTATCTCTTCAAAAATATTCATTACCTCAACGACCGTGAACGGAGGGAGTTTGATTATCTGCAACAGAAAATGGCAGGTCCCAAGTCTGAAGTTCACCATTTCCACCAAGAAGAAAAAGAAGAAACTTGGGGTAGAGATATTGATCTTCCGACTTATGGCAGTAGAAGCCGGTCTAAGAAACGTGAAAAGGTAGCTCCTCAACCTAAAGTCAAAAAGAAAAAGAGAAGAATTCGCTTCAAACGAATACTGACTTGGTTCTTGCTGTTGATTACCTGTGTGCTTGTAGGGATGATTTTTATGTTTCTTCGAGGGTTCCAGTCAGCAGCCAATCCAACAAATAAGCCAGCTGACGCCAAGGCAGCTCAAGTAGAGGTCTTTAACGGTCAGGATACCAAAGATGGTGTGAATATTTTAGTCATGGGGACAGATGGCCGTATCGGTCAAAATAGTGCAGAAACCCGTACTGACACAATCATGGTACTGAATGTCAGCGGATCGGATAAGAAGATCAAGCTAGTCAGCTTTATGCGTGACAACTTAGTTTATATCGACGGGTATAGTAAGATTGTAAATGGCCAGAAACAGACGGATAACAAACTAAATGTTGCCTATGAACTTGGGGAACAAGAAGGACAAAAAGGTGCTGAAAAGGTCCGCAAGGTTCTAAAAGACAACTTTGATTTGGATATTAAGTACTATGCCCTAGTTGACTTCCAGGCCTTTGCAACAGCTATTGATACCCTCTTCCCTGACGGAGTAACGATTGATGCTCAATTCTCAACATTGAATGGTCAACCTCTGACAGAAGCCACAGTCGGAGATGACCTTCATGCAACAGAGACAGAGTCCCCAACTCAAACTATCAAAGTTGGAAAACAGCAAATGAATGGCTCCACCTTGCTGAACTATGCTCGCTTCCGTGATGATGATGAGGGAGACTATGGCCGTACCAAACGTCAGCAACAAGTCATGTCAGCTGTTCTTGAGCAAATCAAAGATCCAACCAAGCTCTTTACGGGGTCAGAGGCACTTGGAAAAGTCTTTGGCATGACATCAACAAATCTACCATATAGCTTCTTGTTGACCAATGGCTTATCTGTCCTAGAAGGTGCTCAAAATGGCATTGAAAGACTCACCGTCCCAGAACTTGGTGACTGGGTAGACGCTTATGATATCTATGGTGGACAAGGACTTCTAGTTGATCAAAATAAATATCAGACCAAACTCGCCCAAATGGGAATGAGATAGAATACTATAAAAAAATCAAAGTTTGAATCACAAGTGAAAAAGTGGTTTAGGCTTTGATTTTTCTTAGTATCTGATGGATTTTTAGGGCTTTTTTATGGTATAATAAAACGATATAACTCGTTATTGGACAGAAGAGGAGAGACATGAGTGATTTGAAAGCGATTCAGGCTCGTAGTCTGGAAATGGCTGAATATTTCGTCGCATTTTGTAAAGAACATGATTTGTTGTGCTATCTCTGTGGTGGAGGAGCCATTGGCGCCCTTCGTAATAAGGGCTTCATTCCTTGGGATGATGATCTAGACTTTTTCATGCCACGTAAGGACTATGAAAAATTAGCAGAACTGTGGCCACGTTATGCAGACGAGCGTTATTTCTTGTCAAAGAGTAACAAAGATTTTGTAGACCGTAACCTTTTTATTACCATTCGTGACAAGGAAACTACTTGTATCAAGCCTTATCAAAAGGATTTGGATTTGCCACACGGTTTGGCCTTGGACGTTTTACCATTGGATTATTATCCTAAAAATCCAGCTGAGCGTAAGAAACAGGTTCGTTGGGCCCTGATTTATTCACTCTTTTGTGCGCAAACTATCCCAGAAAAGCATGGTGCGGTCATGAAATGGGGAAGTCGCATCTTACTCGGCCTGACTCCAAAATCTCTACGTTATCGCATTTGGAAAAAAGCTGAAAAAGAAATGACCAAGTATGGTCTGGCTGAGAGCGATGGAATTACGGAATTATGCTCAGGTCCCGGCTACATGCGAAACAAATACCCAATCGCATCCTTTGAGGACAATCTTTTCTTGCCATTTGAAGGAACTGAGATGCCCATCCCAGTCGGCTATGATGCCTATCTCAGCACTGCTTTTGGGGACTATATGACACCGCCACCAGCAGACAAGCAAGTACCGCATCATGATGCTATTATAGCAGACATGGACAAGAGCTACACAGAGTACAAGGGAGAATATGGAGCATGATGGGAGAAAAAATAAGCGTTATCGTTCCGGTCTACAATGTAGAAGCCTATCTGGAGCGATGTGTGGAGTCGATTCTTCAACAGACTTATGCCCATTTTGAGTTAATCCTAATCAACGATGGTTCTACTGATTCTAGTGGACAGATCTGTGATCACTTAGCATCTCAGTATGAGAATATCAAGGTTTATCATATCGAAAATTCTGGTGTTTCAAATGCTAGAAATATGGGAATTCAGCTAGCGACGGGTTCTTGGGTTACCTTTATTGATAGCGATGATTTCGTTACCCAGGATTACCTAGCTACTTTAGCAAGTGCAGTTGAAGGGGTGAATGTAGGCTTTGCAATTGCTCCTCTGCACCATATCAAAAACGGCATTGTAACTGATATACCTTCACATTCTGGAAAAACAGAACTCTGGTCAACAGAAGAAACCATGAAGGAACTACTGATGACTACCAGAACGTCATTTTTTCCAGTTGCAAAACTGTTTAAGAGAGACCTGCTTGCGGATGAAAAGTTTAATACAAAATATCACCTAGCTGAAGATGCCTTATTTTTAACTGAATTGCTACTAAAGACAAGATGTAGTTGCGTCTTTATTGACAAACCTGTTTATTATTATGATCATCGTGAGGGAAGTGCAACAACATCTGTTAATCGATATGTATTTGACACAATAGAAGTTTATCAGCAAATAATTGCTCAAGTTTCACAAGCCTTTCCTAATTTGAAATACGAATTAATAAACAGAGAATGTTGGTCGTACATCACAGTTTACGATAAAATTATCTTTACTTCACGTGAAGAGTATCAAAAGGAGAAAGCCGAGCTGAGGACTTGGATTGTTCAGCATCGACGCGAAATATGGAAAGATGCTTATTTCACCACTTTTCGCAAGGTAGCGATCCTTTCACTTGTCATTTCTCCATGGCTATATAAGAAAATTGTTGGATTAAAAAACTAATATCATGAGAAGGAGTTGAAAATGAATTTTTCAAAAATGGATGAATACTTTGAAAAATCAAAACTATGGATTGCGTATCTATTTGTTTTCATTTCGATTTTAAGTATGAGTTCACTGGTTTATAAGATAGCAAATCCCCTCTACAAGGGATTGTCAGCGATTGTAGTGCTTTATATTTGCTATACCTTATTGTTTAAGTGGAAAGAAATCACAGCAGATCGCAAATTTCTATCCTTATTTGGACTCTTAGCTGGAAGTCATCTGCTATCAGCTATTTTCAATCGCTCTGGACATCTGATTGGAAATGTGATTGAAATCCTCTTCATGGTAACTTATGTTTTATTATTTACCATGTTACAATCAGGGCAACTTAAAAAATTATTTGACTGGATTGCCTATACGGTTCAAATTGTATCTTTTTCTTCAGCAATTTTTGCGTTTGGTTTATTGGTAAGCAGAGTCCTTATCCTATTTAAGATTGGCGAACAATCTTATTACTATGGTGTCATGAATGGCCGTCTGTGGGGGATTGTCAATCCAAATGCTAGTGCGATATTTTCATACATTAGCATTATTTTGGC
>NZ_AJRE01000039.1:0-28563 GCF_000296955.1 Streptococcus sp. GMD4S | reverse complement strand
CTGGTTACCTCAAAGTAACGGACATCACTTTCCAAGTCAAACATGACGGCACAGTGGAAGTGACAAATGTTGGTGAGAAAGACTCTAAGGGTGAAGAAAACAAAGTCGTTACCAACGGCTCAACTGTAACTGTAACCGACAAAGACGATGAACTTCCACGTAAGATTACCTTCAGCAAGGTAAATCTTGCAGGTGAAGAAATCGCGGGCGCAAAAATCCAAATTTTCCGTGGAGAAAAAGTTGCAGGTAGTCCTGTGGCTGAATGGACTTCAAAAGCAAATCAATCACATGTACTTGATTTGACTCCGGGAGTATATACTTTCCATGAAGAGGCCGCTCCAACTGGATACTTAGCAGTAACAGATATTACATTCCAAGTTAACTACGACGGAACTGTAACAGTGGTAAATGCTAGTGGAAATCAGGTTGAGTTTAAGGATGGTAAGTTAGTAGTAACGGACCAAACTGAACCAGAAAATCCTAACCTACCAAACACTGGAAGTGAATCTGGACAAGTTGCATTAGCAGCAGGTTTAGCTCTTCTAGCTTTAGGTGCAGGTCTTGTAGCAACTAAACGAAGAAAAGAAGACTAATCTCATTTAGTAGCCAATAAGTACAGTAAAGAAAGATCAGGGATAACCCCCTGGTCTTTTTTCTATGATTCAGAATAATGAAATATGCTAAATTAAACTATTTATCAGTATGGTGTATGACTATTGCTAGATTTCTTCTGAGTTTTACTTATATAAAATAGTTTGGATAATTATTAAGGTGTATCAAACTTATAAATAAATGGAATGTTTTGTGCATTGTTCCTTTCTGTTTGTTTAAAAGAGAAGTTGTTCGTATGTGTATACTAAACTTAAAGAAACTTCAGTCTGATGAAAGAATTAGTTTTTATGGCAGTAATTTTACACTGTGTCAATATTTTCAAAAGGCAATAACCTCATAATATTACAAAAAAAGTTAATTTTGTTTTATAATGAAACTAAAGGAGGTTTCTATATTAAAAATAGAACAAATATGATAAATATTGCACTTATATATAGTTATGATATATGTTAATATGATGTAACTTATTCAATAACCCTCATGGATTTCAACGAATTCGAAAGGAGATGAGTGTTGAGGTTTTATAATCATAGTTTGTCGTTTTAATGTTTTCGGTAATTTAGAAAGGAAGATTATGAAGAACAAGAAATTTTGGTTACCCATCCTAACTTCTCTGGCCTGTTTGCTAGGGATGATCTTTGCTCCAAATTCAGTTCAAGCAAAGGAACTGAAGAACGTTATCAGTAATATTGGAATTTGGGAGGTTGATAATGGTAAGTTTATAAAACCAGATGCGAATGGTGTTTATACACTTTCTCCTGAACATCATAACTACTCAAATTATAAATTCACTGTTGATTACGATTTGAGTGCCTATGATGGTAAATTAGAGGACGGTGATACCTTTACCTTTACTGTTCCGAGCCCTTTAACTGTTAGAAATGAAACTTTTGATTTAAAAGATAAGGAAACAGATCTCGTTATCGGGGAAACTCAAATTGTATCAAACGGGGATAATAATGGTGGTAAGGCAACTATTACATTAAAAAATCTGAAAACCTATCTTGAGAAAAAAGGTGGCTATCAAGTCCAAAACGTTAAAGGAAATTTCTTTGTTGGTTTTAGTTCTAAAAATGAATTAAGCAATGAAACGCTCCGTTTTGATAAAACGGAAACCATAAATGAAATCACCCATCAAATCAAGGTTAAAAAAGGTGGTACGGCTGATTATTCTGAAGGAATCGGTCGAGCTAATTTCAATAAATATCATGGTTTGATTTACAAAGAGGATTGGACATCAAAGGCTCTAAATAAGAGTGGAAAATACTTACACAGCTGGTATGTTCGTGTTAATCCGAAACAAGCAGCCTATAATAAAATTGAAATTCATGACTGGGTAGATCCAAATGCTTCACCAATGCAGATGATTCCTGAAACATTTAGCGTCACAGCAGGTTGGTATGATCAGTATTATTATCTGAAAGATGAAGTGGTTTTAGAAGCTGGTAAGGATTACCAAGTAAAATGGAATGATTCTTACACAGAATTTACCTTAACAATTAACAATGCATCTTCAATTCTTGCGAAGAACGGGAAACCAGCAGCATTTCGAATTAATTATAAAACAAGTGCTCCAGCTGATGGCACGCAAGTCCAAAACAATGCTGAAATGAAGGGTGATGACCAGATTCTAACATATGACGACTATAGTAATAAGACAGTCGTTAAGCAAATCGGAAACTCAGTCGTTGCTTCTGGCGGTACAATTCAGTTAGAAACAGGTTACCGTATCATTCTTTACAAGGTGGACGAGCTGACTCATGACCGTCTAAAAGGAGCAAAATTCAAGATTACTCCTCCAGCAGGAGCTACGGCTAAAGAGGAAATTGTAACGACAAATGATGACGGAATTGCTGAGTCATCTATTTACTCAGAGAGTGATATCAAGAAAGGGAACTTTACGGTAACCGAGATTGAGGCTCCTGAGGGATATGAGTTGAATCCTACTCCATTTGAGATGACTGTTGGACAAGATGGAGCTATCAAAACAGTTACAAATAAACGTAGCAAAGCTAAAGTTAAGATTAAGGCTAATAAAAAACTTACGGGTCGTGAGTTGAAGGCTGAAGAGTTTGAATTCACTTTAACAGACCAAGATGGTAAGGTGAAAGAAACTGTGAAGAATGACAAAGACGGAAACATTGCTTTCTCAGAATTGGAATTCGACAAAGCAGGGACTTATACCTTTAAAATTGCTGAAAAAGCTGGCAGTGATACAAGCATCAAGTACGACACTAAAACTATCACGGCTACAGTTACTGTAGTAGATAAGGGCAAAGGTGCACTTGAAGCAACTGTTTCTTACGATGATGAAAAAGCTTTTGAGAATACTTACACTCCAGCAAAAACGGAAGTTCCTGTGAAGAAAGTATGGAAGGACGAGAACAACCAAGACGGTAAACGTCCAACTTCTGTCACAGTTAAATTGCTTGCGGATGGTCAAGATACTGGTAAGACACTTGAGCTCAATGCCGCAAACGGTTGGACTGGAAGCTTCACAAACCTTGATGCTGATAAAGGCGGAACACCTATTCAGTACACTGTAGTAGAAGTAACTGTTGCTGGTTATACTTCTGAAATTACTGGTGATGCTGCATCAGGATTCACCATCACAAATAGCTATTCACCAGAAACAGTTGATGTAAAAGCAACTAAGAACTGGGATGACGCTAATAACCAAGACGGCAAACGTCCGACTAAGATTACAATCAATCTTTTAGCAGACGGTGAGAAAGTAGCATCGAAAGAGGTTCAAGCAGCCGCAGACGGAACTTGGACTGCTACATTCGAAAAATTAGCAAAATATAAAGCTGGTAAAGAAATTAAATACACTGTAACAGAAGAAGCCGTAGCAGAATACGAAGCGACTATTACAGACTTTACCATCACAAACAAATATGCTCCTAAAGAAATTGACTACAAGGTAACAAAAGTATGGAACGATGCGAACAACCAAGACGGCAAGCGTCCTGAGTCCGTAACGGTTCAACTTTATAAAAAAGTAGGAAATGCTGATCCAGTAGCCGTTGAAGGTAAGAAATTGACCTTAACAGCTAAGGAAAAGACTGATGATAACACTTGGGTAGCATCCTTCACCAATCTTCCACAATACGAAGCTGGAAAAGAAATCACCTATTCTATCAAGGAAGTGGATGTACCAGCTGGTTACGAAGCCTCTGTGACTGGTCAAGTAGTGACAAACACCTATAACCCAGAAACAATTGTTCTTTCAGGAACTAAGGTGTGGAAAGATAACAACAACCAAGACGGTAAACGTACAACATCTGTGAAAGTTCAAATTCTTAACGGCGACAAGGTTGTTCAAGAAATTGAAGTTTCAGAAAAAACTGGCTGGAAGTTCGAATCTAAAAAACTTCCTAAGTATGAGAATGGTAAGGAAATCAAGTACACTGTCAAAGAAACTGCTATGACAGAATACAAAGCAACCATCACTACAGACAAGGATGGCAAGTACACCATTACCAACGAACATACTCCAGAAAAAATTGCTGTAAGTGGACAAAAGACCTGGATTGATAATAACGACCAAGATCATATCCGTCCAGCATCTGTCACTGTCGCTCTTCTTGCCAATGGTAAAGAAACTGGCAAGACAGCAATCGCAACAGCTGAAACAGGTTGGAAGTATGAATTCACTGAACTGGATCGTTACCAAAATGGTAAAGCAATCGAGTACACAGTCAAAGAAGTTGGTGTTCCTACAGGTTACACAGCTACTGAAACTGGTATGAATGTGACCAACACCCACACACCAGAGAAAACATCTGTAAAAGGTAAGAAGATTTGGAAAGATGAAGATAACAAAGACGGTATCCGTCCATCTTCTGTCACTGTGAAACTTCTTGCAGATGGTAAGGAAACTGGTCAGACAGCTACAGTGTCAGAAACAAGTGGCTGGACTTATGAGTTTACAGGTCTTGATCGTTATCAAGAAGGTAAGGAGATTGCCTACACTGTTGAAGAAGTGAATGTTCCAGATGGTTATACAGCTTCAGTAGAAGGTTACAACATTACAAATACGCACACTCCTGAAAAAACAACACCTGGCAAACCAAATGAACCAGGTAAGCCTAAAAAAGGTGGGGAATTGCCTAATACAGGAAGCGAGTCTAACCAAGTGGATCTAGTAGCTGGAATCGCCCTTCTTGGATTGGGAACAGGATTTTTGGCAAGACGCAAAAAAGAAGATTAAGTTTTTTAAACGGTATCTTTCACGAAATTTTGCAAGACAGTTTAAAAGTGGAAACAAGTGTCAATGGAAATTGGCACTTGTTTTTTTTGTAACTGACCCTGGTTCTACTACCAGATACAAGTGGATAGTTGCCACTTACTAAAAAGCTATTGTTTTTGCGATGAATTCCACTATAATAGGTGACAAATAAAAAAGGAGATGTTGCATATGATTGAAACAAGATTACAAGATAAATTGAAGTCAGGTTTAGAGGTAGAAAATTTTCAAAAAGATGGCGGTATCTATCTGTCCCTTAATCCAGATTATCTATCTGGAGATAATGCTAAATACATGATCATGTATAACCGTATGGCTCGCTGGTACGATATGAGTGAGAAATGGATAGGACCACTTCTCCATGGCAAGGCAATTGATAAGTTGAGAAGGGATCTGATGGAGGAAATAGAATGGAAAGATAATTTATCTGTTCTTTATGTCTCTATCGGGACTGGTCAAGACCTCCGTTATATTCCTGAGACAATTGACCTGAAAAGTTTAGACTTTGTAGGGGTAGATATTTCTATCAGTATGCTAAAAAAATGCCAGAGATCTTGCGCTAAAAAGACCAATTTGCAACTTTTCCATGCTTGCGCGGAGGATCTACCCTTTGCGGATAATAGTTTTGACATTGTCTACCATATTGGCGGAATCAATTTTTTCAATGATAAGGCCAAGGCTATGCAGGAAATGCTACGAGTGGCGAAGCCAGGAACCAAAATTTTAATCGCAGATGAGACGGCTGACTATGTGGATCAGCAATATAAGAAAAATCATTTTAGTAAGGATTATTTTAAAGACGCTACTGTTGATTTGAGTGAAATTGAGAATGCTGTTCCAAGCGAAGTTAAGGAAAAGGAAATGAAATTTCTTTGGGATGGCAAATTCTACGCCTTGACATTTAGGAAATAAAAAAAGTATCTTGGTAGAGCTTAGAAAACAAGTTATGAAGATAAAAATATTCCCTTAGACAGCTGTCTGAGGGAATGTTTTTTATGGGAGCATCATCAATTCGACAATCATAGCTATGTAGATGATTAAGGTAAGGAGAAAACCGGCTCTCCAGAAGAATTTGATGAATTTAGGGTAATAAAAACTTCGTTTTTTGACAAGGAAAAAGATTACAAGGAGGATTGCTAGGAGAGAAAGTGCGACACCAAGTCGCGGTAGAAAGTTGTGGGTAAAGGCTTTAGCAGTAATCAGATAGTACTCAAATACCAAAAGTGGAAAAGCTAGATCCGCGAAATTAAATCCTATTTTTCTGAGTCCGAAAAGCTTGGTGACAATAAAGCAAACCACCAAGGTTAATATCAATAATAAAATAGATGCTATTTTCATTAAAATCATACCCATATTGTATCATAAAAAAACGCTAAAGGAAATGAGAAACAAGGGAATTTGTAGGAAAGTCAGGCTTTTGAGATTGTAGGTGTTTTTTGTTATAATGAAAGTTATGAAATCTTATAATACCTTGAATGATTATTATCGAAAACTTTTTGGAGAAAAGACTTTCAAAGTTCCTATTGATGCGGGATTTGACTGTCCAAATCGTGATGGAACTGTAGCTCATGGTGGTTGTACTTTTTGTACGGTTTCAGGTTCTGGAGATGCCATCGTGGCACCGGATGCCCCTATCCGTGAGCAATTTTATAAGGAAATTGACTTTATGCACCGCAAATGGCCAGATGTTCAGAAGTACTTGGTTTATTTTCAAAATTTTACCAACACCCATGAAAAGGTGGAAGTGATTCGGGAGCGATATGAGCAGGCTATCAATGAGCCAGGTGTAGTAGGGATTAATATCGGAACACGACCAGACTGTTTACCCGATGAAACCATCGAATATTTGGCTGAGTTATCGGAACGTATGCATGTGACTGTAGAATTGGGCTTGCAGACTACTTTTGAAGCAACCTCTGACTTGATTAACCGGGCTCATTCCTATGAATTGTACGTGGAAACGGTCAAGCGTTTGAGAAAGTATCCCAAGATTGAGATTGTTTCCCATCTGATTAATGGTTTGCCCGGTGAGACTCATGAGATGATGGTCGAAAATGTCCGTCGCTGTGTTACGGATAATGATATTCAAGGTATTAAGCTGCACTTGCTTCACCTCATGACCAATACACGGATGCAGCGAGATTACCACGAAGGACGTTTGCAACTGATGAGTCAGGACGAGTATGTCAAGGTCATTTGTGACCAGTTGGAAATCATTCCCAAGCATATCGTCATCCATCGAATTACAGGAGATGCACCGAGAGATATGCTGATTGGCCCTATGTGGAGCCTCAATAAATGGGAAGTGCTAAATGCTATTGAAACTGAGATGCGCCGTCGTGGAAGTGTGCAAGGATGCAAGGCTGTAAAACAGGAGTTTAAAAATGAAAAGACCACTTGAGATGGCACATGATTTTTTGGCTGAGGTTGTGACAAAAGAGGATATTGTTGTGGATGCGACCATGGGTAATGGGCATGATACCCTTTTTCTAGCCAAGCTAGCCAAGCAAGTCTATGCCTTTGATATCCAGGAGCAGGCTTTGGAGAAAACCCAAGAGCGTTTGGATCAGGCAGGTATGACAAATGCCCAGTTAATCTTGCAAGGTCATGAGACACTAGACCAGTTTGTGACAGAAGCTAAGGCAGGGATTTTTAATCTGGGTTATCTGCCTTCTGCTGACAAATCCGTCATCACCCAACCTCAGACTACTATTGAAGCCTTAGAAAAGCTGTGTTACTTGCTTATCAAGGGGGGACGGATTGCTATCATGATCTACTATGGTCATGAAGGAGGAGATACTGAGAGGGATGCTGTATTGGATTTTGTTAGCCAGTTGAACCAACAAGAGTATACAGCTGCCATTTATCGGACTCTCAACCAAGTTAACAATCCACCGTTTTTAGTTATGATTGAAAAATTAGAAAGGTATAGACATGGATAAACAATACCTTCGTGAGAAGCTTGAGGCAATGCGCCAAAATTTTGTCGAGTCAACGCATCACGAGCGAGCAGTCGGGGTGCTCGACGAAGCACATATGAGCAAGAAAATGCTTAAAATCAAGAAAAAATTAGTGGCTCTTGAAATGGAACGATGCCAGAAAAAAATTGAGCACAAAGACTGTTCTAAGATTGATCAGAAAATCCAAGAGCAAAAGGAGATTTTTGAATCTTGTTGTAAAAAAGATTAAGGAGGAATTGTGTGGAATTACTCATTTACTTGATTCTATTTTTATTTGTCTTAATCATTTCAACCACGACTAATAAACTTCTCCCTTTTTTGCCCCTTCCTCTTGTACAAATTCTTTTGGGGATTGGGATTGGCTTATTTGTTCCTGATGCGGACTTTCATCTCAATACAGAGCTGTTTCTGGCCATGGTTATTGGTCCCTTACTTTTCCGGGAGGCAGAAGAAGCGGATATTACGTCCATTTTGAAGCACTGGCGGATTGTCGTTTTTCTGATTTTTCCTGTGATTTTTATCTCGACTTTAAGCTTGGGGGGCATGGCTCACTTCCTTTGGATTACCCTTCCTTTGGCGGCCTGTTTAGCAGTTGGAGCGGCACTTGGGCCAACAGATTTGGTTGCCTTCGCATCTCTTTCTGAACGTTTTCGTTTTCCTAAACGGGTTTCTAATATTCTAAAAGGGGAAGGGCTCTTAAATGACGCTTCTGGTTTGGTTGCCTTTCAGATGGCTCTGGCTGCTTGGACAACAGGAACGTTTTCTCTAAGCCAAGCTGGAACTTCCCTAGCACTTTCTATCCTTGGTGGTTTTGTAGTCGGTTTTGTGACGGCTATGGTCAATCGTTTCTTGCATAGTTTTTTGCTGAGTGTACGAGCGATAGATATAGCCAGTGAACTATTGCTAGAGCTAAGTTTGCCACTCATGACCTTTTTCATCGCAGAAGAGTTTCATGTTTCAGGGATTATCGCAGTAGTGGTTGCAGGTATTTTGAAGGCCAGTCGCTTTAAGAAAATTACGCTCCTTGAGGCTCAGGTAGACACCGTGACGGAGACCGTCTGGCACACCGTGACCTTTATGCTAAATGGATCAGTCTTTGTTCTCTTGGGAATGGAGTTAGAGTTGATAGCAGAACCGATTTTGTCTAATTCTCTCTACAATCCCCTTCTTTTACTGATTTCAGTTGTCGTTCTGACCTTCTTGCTTTTTGCGATCCGCTTTGTCATGATTGCTGGTTTTTACTTTGTGAGGACGCGTCGACTTAAGAAAAAAATTCATAAGTACATGAAAGATATGCTTCTTTTGACCTTCTCTGGTGTCAAAGGGACAGTATCTATCGCGACCATTCTCCTCATACCAAGTCATTTGGAGCAGGAATATCCTCTGTTACTCTTCCTTGTAGCAGGCGTTACACTGTTGAGCTTTTTAACAGGTTTACTGGTTCTCCCTCACTTATCTGAAGAACAAGAGGAAAGCAAGGATCATTTGATGCATATTGCGATTTTGAATGATGTGGCTGCAGAATTAGAAAAAGAGCTAGACCATCACAAGAACAAACTTCCTCTTTATGCAGCTATTGATAATTATCATGGTCGGATTGAAAACCTTATCCTTAGTCTGGAAAATAAGAGAGTCCAAGAGGACTGGGAGTCCCTCAAACTTCTTATCTTGAGTATTGAGAGTGACGGTTTGGAGCAAGCCTACGAAGAAAATAGAATCAGCGAGCGTGGCTATCGAGTTTACCAACGTTACCTAAAAAACATGGAGCAGAGTATCAATCGGAATTTCGCTTCTAGAGTGACTTATTACTTCCTAGTTTCTTTACGGATACTGCGCTTTCTACTCCATGAAATGTTTACCTTTGGCAAAACTTTCCGTAGTTGGATGAATGAAGAATCTCGTAAACTACTAGCAGTTGACTATGATCAGATTTCAGAGTTGTATTTGGAAAATACAGAGCTGATTATCGAGAGTTTGGAAAACCTCAAGGGGGTTTACAAGAGTTCTCTGATTAGTTTTATGCAAGAATCTCGTCTACGCGAGACGGCCATTATCGGAAGTGGTGCCTTTGTTGAGCGGGTTATCAATCGCATCAAACCAAACAATATCGATGAAATGCTACGAGGTTACTATCTCGAACGTAAGGCAATCTTTGAATACGAAGAAGCTAAACTGATAACAGCCAAGTATGCCAAAAAACTACGACAAAATGTGAATAATTTAGAAAATTATTCTCTGAAAGAAGCAGCAAATACTTTACCTTATGATATGCTAGATTTAATCAGAAGAACTTAGATGATGAAGAAAATGACGGAGGATGGAACATGAAAAAGTGGTGGAAAGAGCTGATGGACAGGCCCTTATTGAAAGCTTTTTTGCATTATTATCAAGCATCTGATAGTGAGTTGACCAGTGTTGCGGTTGCCTACTATTGGTTGATTTCAATCTTTCCTTTGCTAATGATAATGGTCAATATTTTGCCTTATTTTCAGATTCCAGTCTCAAATTTCTTACTGACGATCAAGGAATTCTTGCCTGATACGGTGTATGATGTGGTTGCCAAGATTGTCCGAGAAGTTCTGACTCAACCATCAACTGGTTTGCTGAGTTTTGCCGTTTTATCTGCACTCTGGACCTTTTCGAAATCAATGGATTTCCTCCAAAAAGCCTTTAACAAAGCCTATGGGGTGACCAAGAGTCGAGGCATTATCTCCCATCAGTTGATGAGTCTACTTGTTAGTTTTGGCTTGCAGATCCTTTTTGCCTTTGCCTTATTTTTGAGTATGTTTGGTCGTATGTTGCTCAACCTCCTCAAAACTTACTGGCAATCAGACAGTCCGCTATTTTCCTACCTGCAAGATTTTACAGGCCCTCTGGTCTATGCCTTGATCTTTGCCATTCTGGTTATGATTTATTACTTCCTTCCAAAAGTAAAAGCACCACGAATCCGCTATGTTTTACCAGGAAGTGTCTTTGTCTTGCTAACTCTTATCTTTTTATTGAATATCTTTTCTGTCTACGTCAATAGTTATGTCAATCATCTGGTTGACGTTCGATTTTTCAGTTCCATTATCGTGGTAGTCATGATGTTCTGGTTTATTCTTATTGCAAAGATTTTGATTATCGGAGCAGTTATCAATGCCAGTGTTCAGAGTTTGAAAGATCCAGAGTTTAGTATGGAATAATTAGAAAAATCCCTATTAGGTTTCCTAATAGGGATTTTCTTAATAGATAAACATGGCATCTCCAAAACTGAAGAAGCGGTAGTGTTCTTGGATGGCATGGTGATAGGCATCTAGGACTAAGTCACGACCTGCAAAGGCAGAAACTAGCATAACAAGTGTTGACTTGGGTAGGTGGAAGTTGGTTGAAAAAGCATCTACAACCTTCCAGTCATAGCCTGGTTTGATAAAGATATTGGTCCAGCCAGAATCAGCCTGGATTTGCCCATTAAACTTGGAACCGATGGTTTCCAGTGTGCGAATCGAAGTGGTTCCGACAGCGATGACACGACCTCCATTTTCCTTAACAGAACGAAGGGTGGCAGCTGCTTCATCAGAAAGTTGGTAGAACTCTGAGTGCATTTCATGTTCGTCCAGATTGTCAACAGAGACAGGTCTAAAGGTTCCGAGTCCGACGTGAAGAGTGAGATAGACCAGATGAACACCTTTGGCTTGGATTTCTGCTAGCAGTTCTTTGGTGAAGTGCAATCCAGCAGTCGGTGCTGCAGCAGAGCCACTCTCTTTAGCGTAGACCGTTTGATAACGTTCACGGTCATCCAATTTTTCATGGATATAAGGTGGCAGTGGCATTTCACCCAGACTTTCCAAGACTTCTAGGAAAATTCCTTGGTATTCAAAGCGGACAATGCGGCCCCCGTGGGTCAATTCTTCCGTAACGACAGCGCTGAGGCGACCATCTCCAAAGCTGACGCGAGTACCGACCTTGAGGCGTTTGGCTGGTTTAGCGAGGACTTCCCACTCATCACCACTAGTATTTTTGAGCAGGAGAAGCTCCACATGACCTCCGGTCTCCTCTTTTTGACCATAGAGGCGGGCAGGGAGAACGCGAGTGTCGTTCATGACAAGGGCATCACCAGGTTCCAGCATGTCGATAATGGAGTGGAAGTGTTTATCCTGCATTTCTCCCGTTTCACGATTAACGATAAGGAGTTTAGACGCATCACGTTTTTCAAGTGGTGTTTGGGCAATCAATTCCTCAGGTAAGTGGAAATCAAAATCAGCTGTATTCATTTTTTTCATCATTCTTTCTAAGTTCTAATCCTATCCATTATAACATGTTTCAAGTTTAGACGCTCTTTTTTTAGAAATTAAATCGTTTTCACTTGACAAAAATTGGTCTATACCATATAATGAATATAGAAACATGGAGGATATAAAATGAAAGTTATAAAAGTTGAGAATCAAGTCGAGGGTGGAAAAGTAGCTTTTGAGATTTTGAAGGAAAAATTGGCCAATGGTGCTCAAACATTAGGACTTGCGACAGGAAGCAGTCCACTTGAATTTTACAAGGAAATCGTTGAGAGTGACCTTGATTTTTCAAATCTAACCAGTGTGAACCTTGATGAGTATGTAGGGCTTGATGGGGACAATCCACAATCTTATCGTTACTTCATGCAGGAAAACTTGTTCAACCAAAAACCATTTAAAGAAAGCTTCTTGCCTCGTGGGGTTAAGGACAATGCTGAAGAAGAAGTAGAACGCTATAATCAAATTTTGGCTGACCATCCTGTTGATTTACAAATCTTGGGAATTGGTCGCAATGGACATATCGGCTTTAACGAGCCTGGTACTCCATTTGACAGTCAAACGCATCTAGTAGAACTTGACCAGTCTACTATCGAAGCCAATGCTCGCTTCTTTGACAAGATTGAAGACGTTCCAACCCAAGCTATCTCAATGGGGATTAAAAACATCTTGGATGCCAAGTCAATTATTCTCTTTGCTTACGGTGAATCAAAAGCAGAAGCTATTGCCGGAACAGTGTCTGGACCAGTGACTGAGAGTCTACCAGCAAGTAGTCTACAAAACCACCCTGACGTGACGATTATCGCAGATGCAGAAGCGCTAAGCTTACTTGAAAAATAAATTCAGAATCACTTGCTCATTGGAGTGAGTGTTTTTAGACATATAAAACTGCAACATGACGTTAGGAGGATAACATGAATAAAGAAGAATTTCTAAAAGTAAAAGAAGCATATAAGAGCGCTAGAACGGAAGAGAGAAAAAAAATAATAAAATTCATTACAAAGAAGAAAGATAAGGAAGGGAATTCTCTTTTTACTAAGTCAAAAGATAAACCATATAACACAAGAAATCAATATTCAGGAGGTATGGGGAATAAAAAGTACACCTCGGGTAGTAGATTATCTAGACCATATGATTTATCAAATCATATGTGGATTGATTTGTCTTATAAAGGAAATGATATATTAATCTCTTTACAGTCTTTTGATATTGATCCAAATAAAAATAAAAATAAAACTAATAATCTTCATGTCTTATATGATCGGATAGGTATTATGTTTGAAAAAGACGGCAACATTTTGTTGCCAGATAATAAATCTGAGGTCAGTGATGCCTTTCTTAAAATGGAAACAACAAACTGGGAACTACCTTTATCTGAAGCAGAGATGGAGGAGATGGTGGACTATATTATTAGTCATTATGAAAAATAAAAAACTTAGTTTTCTCTTGACATTTATTCATTTTGCGTGTAAAATAGAATAGATCTTGAACTTGAAGGGAGTGAAAAAAATGTCTAAAACAGTAGTACGTAAGAATGAATCTCTTGACGATGCACTTCGTCGTTTTAAACGTGCGGTTACTAAAGCTGGTACTCTTCAAGAAACACGCAAACGTGAATTCTATGAAAAACCTTCTGTAAAACGTAAACGTAAATCAGAAGCAGCTCGTAAACGTAAAAAATTCTAATTTGAAATGAAAGGCTAGAGAAATCTAGTCTTTTTATTTTTAAATAAATACTGTAAATCCTGCAAAAAAAGGAAACTTCCACCTACAATCTGATATAATAGTAGGGAGAACTCGATTGAAGGAGGAAATTATGTCGGTTTTAGTAAGAGATGTCATTGAAAAACTCAGACTAGATATTGTCTATGGTGAAGGCGAATTACTTGAAAAAGAAATCAATACTGCAGACATTATGAGACCTGGTCTTGAAATGACGGGCTATTTTGATTACTATACACCAGAACGGATTCAGCTTTTAGGGATGAAGGAGTGGTCCTATTTAGTTGCCATGCCTGCCCAGAACCGTTATCAAGTTTTGAAGAAAATGTTTCTACCTGAAACACCTGCGGTTATCGTGGCTCGTGGTCTGGTAGTGCCAGAGGAAATGTTGAGGGCTGCTAGAGAATGCAAGATTGCGATTTTAACCAGTCGAACAGCAACCAGTCGTTTATCTGGAGAACTTTCTAGCTACCTTGATTCCCGTTTGGCTAAACGTACCAGTGTGCATGGTGTCTTGATGGATATCTATGGCATGGGTGTCTTGATCCAAGGGGATAGTGGTATCGGTAAGAGCGAGACAGGTCTTGAGCTTGTGAAGCGTGGACACCGTCTAGTAGCAGACGATCGTGTAGATATTTATTCTAAGGATGAGATGACTCTTTGGGGCGAACCTGCTGAAATCTTGAAGCATTTACTTGAGATTCGTGGCGTTGGGATTATCGATATCATGAGTCTCTATGGTGCAAGTGCTGTAAAAGATTCTTCACAAGTTCAGTTAGCGGTTTATCTAGAAAATTACGATACGCATAAGACCTTTGACCGTCTAGGAAACAATGCTGAAGAACTAGAAGTTTCTGGTGTAACGATTCCACGTATCCGCATTCCAGTAAAAACAGGACGAAATATCTCCGTTGTTATTGAGGCGGCTGCCATGAACTACCGTGCCAAAGAAATGGGCTTTGATGCGACACGTTTATTTGAAGAACGCTTGACAAATCTAATCGCTCAAAATGAGGTGAAACATGATTAATCCAGTCGCATTTGAAATTGGTCCCTTTGCTATTCGTTGGTATGCTTTGTGTATTGTAGCTGGTTTGGTTCTGGCAGTCTATCTTGCTATGAAAGAAGCTCCTAAAAAGAAAATTCTGTCAGATGATATTTTAGATTTTATCCTGATTGCTTTTCCGGTAGCTATTTTAGGTGCTAGACTATACTACGTACTCTTTCGCTTAGATTATTATCTGCAAAATCCAGGTGAAATCATCGCCATCTGGAATGGTGGTTTGGCCATTTACGGAGGTTTGATAGCGGGCGCTATTGTTCTTTATATCTTTGCAGATAGAAAGCTGATTAATACTTGGGATTTCTTAGATATTGCAGCACCGAGCGTCATGGTTGCCCAGAGTTTAGGGCGTTGGGGAAACTTCTTTAACCAAGAAGCCTACGGTGCAGCAGTAGATAGTTTGGATTATTTGCCAGGCTTTATCCGTGACCAGATGTACATTGAGGGGAGCTATCGTCAACCAACCTTCTTATATGAGTCGGTTTGGAATCTGATCGGTTTTGCTTTGATCTTGATTTTTAGACGAAAATTAAAGGGAATCAGACGTGGTCATATCACTGCTTTCTACTTGATTTGGTATGGCTTTGGACGTATGATCATCGAAGGTATGCGGACAGACAGCCTCATGTTCTTTGGCCTGCGAGTTTCCCAATGGTTATCAGTTGTCCTTATCGGACTCGGTATTTTTATCATACTTTATCAAAATCGAAAGAAAGCCCCTTTCTATCATAATGAGGAGGAAAAATAAATGTTAGAAGTTGCATATATTCTTGTTGCGATTGCTTTGATTGTCTGTTTAGTCTATTTGACAATTACGATTCAAAAAGCAGGTCGTATGATTGATGAGACAGAGAAAACCATCAAAACGTTGAGCTCAGATGTGAACGTTACCTTGCATCAGACCAATGAATTGTTGGCTAAGGTCAATGTGTTAGCAGACGATATCAATATCAAAGTTGCGACGATCGACCCACTCTTTACGGCGGTGGCGGACTTATCTGAGTCAGTATCTGACCTCAATAGTCAAGCGCGTGTCTTGAGCAAGAAAGCTTCATCAGCTGGTTCAAAGACCATTAAAACAGGTGCAGGCTTGTCCGCTCTTCGTGTCGCAAGTAAATTTTTCAAAAAATAAAAAAGGAGAAATCTTATGGGAAAACTATCCTCTATCCTTTTAGGAACTGTTTCAGGTGTAGCTCTTGCTTTGTTTTTGACGAGTGACAAGGGTAAGCAAGTTTGTAGTCAAGCTCAGGATTTTCTAGATGATTTGAGAGAAGATCCAGAATATGCTAGAGAGCAAGTCTGTGAGAAATTGACAGAAGTGAAGGAACAGGCAACGGATTTTGTGCTGAAAACAAAGGAACAAGTAGAATCTGGTGAAATCACTTTTGATAGTGTCCTTGACCAAGCTAAAAGCTGTGCTCGACAAGCGACAGAAGCGTCAAAGGAAACCTTTAACAATCTCAAGGAGCAGTGGCAAGAACAGTCAACAACTCCAGATATCGTAGAAGACGAAGAAGAGATTATTATTGATATTACAGAAGAATAAAACATCACCATCTCTGGTTCTGGAGATGGTGATTTTTATCTGGAAACCAGTCTTTGTGGTATAATAAATACTATGCAGAAAAAACCAACGTCAGCCTATGTGCATATTCCCTTTTGCACACAGATTTGTTATTATTGTGACTTTTCAAAAGTTTTTATTAAAAATCAACCAGTAGATAGTTACTTGAAGCATCTACTAGAGGAGTTTCGTTCTTATGATATCCAAAAGTTGCGAACTCTCTACATTGGAGGTGGGACGCCAACAGCTTTGTCAGCTCCGCAATTAGAAGTGCTACTGGATGGTTTGACTAAAAATCTAGACTTGTCAGCCTTAGAAGAGTTGACCATTGAGGCCAATCCAGGCGATTTGGACGCAGATAAGATTGCAGTTTTGAAACAGTCGCCAGTCAATCGTGTTTCACTAGGCGTGCAAACCTTTGATAACAAAATGCTGAAAAAGATTGGGCGCAGTCATTTGGAGAAGGATATTTATGAAAATATCGACCGCCTCAAACTGGCTGGCTTTGACAATATCTCCATCGATCTAATCTACGCTCTACCTGGTCAAACTATGGCTCAGGTCAAGGACAATGTAGCTAAGGCTATCTCGCTTGATATTCCTCATATGAGCCTTTATAGCTTGATTTTGGAAAACCATACGGTCTTTATGAACCGCATGCGACGTGGGAAATTGCCCCTGCCCAAGGAGGAACTGGAAGCGGAGATGTTTGAGTACATCATCGCAGAACTGGAGCGAGCTGGTTTTGAGCATTATGAGATTTCGAATTTCTCCAAGCCTGGCTTTGAAAGTCGCCACAATCTCATGTACTGGGATAATGCCGAGTATTATGGTATCGGTGCGGGTGCTTCAGGTTATGTGGACGGAATTCGTTATAAAAACCACGGTCCTATCCGCCACTATCTCAATGCAGTAGAGACAGGAGATGCTCGGATAACAGAAGAACACCTGACTCAAAAGGAGCAGATGGAAGAAGAAATGTTCCTAGGCCTCCGGAAAAAATCTGGGGTTTCTATGGCGCGATTTGAGGAGAAATTCGGACGATCCTTTGATGGACTTTATGGCGAAATCATCAGAGACTTGGTTCAACAAGGACTTATGCAGATCGACGGTGATCGTGTCCGAATGACAAAGAGGGGTCTCTTCTTGGGAGACACTGTAGCAGAACGATTTATTTTGGAGTAGAACAATGGGCTTAACTTATCAAATGAAAATGAAAATTCCTTTTGATATGGCGGACATGAACGGTCATATTAAACTTCCAGATGTGATTTTGCTGTCCTTGCAAGTATCAGGTATGCAATCGATTGAGCTGGGAGTTAGCGACAAGGATGTGTTAGAACGCTACAATCTGGTCTGGATTATTACAGACTATGCGATTGACGTGGTACGCTTGCCTCGCTTTGCTGAGGAGATTACGATTGAAACAGAAGCGTTGACTTACAATCGTCTTTTTTGCTACCGCCGTTTCACTATCTATGATGAAGCAGGTCAAGAAATCATTCGCATGGTAGCAACCTTTGTTCTTATGGACAGAGACAGTCGTAAAGTCCATGCTGTCGAACCGGAGATTGTTGCTCCTTATCAGTCTGAGTTTGATAAAAAACTGATCCGTGGGCCAAAGTATGCAAATCTAGAAAACCCGTTCAGTAAAGACTACCATGTTCGTTTTTACGACTTGGATATGAATGGTCATGTTAATAACAGTAAATACTTGGATTGGATTTTTGAGGTTATGGGAGCAGATTTTTTGACCAAGTATATTCCAAAGAAAATCAATCTCAGATATGTCAAAGAAGTGCGACCAGGTGGAATGATTGCTTCAGCTTATGAACTCAAGGGACTAGAAAGCAAGCATGAGATTATCAGTGATGGGGAGATCAATGCTCAAGCTATGATTACGTGGCAAGAAATTGAAGGCAATTAGAAAGGACGATATGGCTTATAAAGGTTATTTAATTGATTTAGACGGAACCATTTACAAGGGGAAAGACCGAATTCCCGCGGGTGAGGCTTTTGTCCATGAGTTACAAAAAAGAGAAATTCCCTACCTCTTTGTGACCAATAATACAACTCGTACTCCTGAGAGTGTTCAAGAGATGTTGGCTCAGAATTTTAACATTAATACACCTCTATCAACTGTCTACACAGCGACTTTGGCAACCATCGACTATATGAACGACTTGGGACTGGAAAAGACAGTCTATGTCATTGGTGAAGCAGGGCTCAAGGATGCTATCCAGGCGGCAGGTTATGCGGAAGACAAGGAAAATCCTGCCTATGTGGTAGTTGGACTGGACTGGCAAGTCGACTATGAAAAATTTGCGACGGCGACTCTAGCCATTCAAAAGGGGGCTCACTTTATCGGAACCAATCCTGACCTCAATATCCCGACGGAACGTGGTCTCTTGCCTGGTGCTGGTTCACTAATTACACTTCTTGAAGTCGCTACACGGGTAAAACCAGTTTATATCGGAAAACCAAATGCTATCATTATGGATAAGGCAGTTGAGCACTTAGGCTTGAAAAGAGAAGAGTTGCTCATGGTTGGGGATAACTACCTGACAGATATCCGAGCAGGAATTGACAATGGCATTCCAACTCTCTTGGTGACGACAGGTTTTACCAAGGCAGAAGAAGTAGCAGATCTGCCAATCGCACCAACTCATGTAGTTTCTAGCCTTGCGGAGTGGAATTTTGATGAAAACTAAACTGACCTTTTGGGGAAGTATGCTCTTTTTCCTCTCCCTTTCTATCCTACTGACCATTTATCTGGCATGGATTTTCTATCCTTTGGAAATTGAGTGGCTGAACTTAGCGAATCGAGTCTATCTAAAGCCCGAAACCATTCAGTACAATTTTCATATCTTAATGAATTACCTGACCAATCCCTTTAGTCAGGTCTTAGAGATGCCAGATTTTCGTTCATCAGCTGCAGGTTTACACCATTTTGCGGTGGTGAAAAATCTCTTCCACTTGGTTCAGCTAGTCACTTTGGTGACACTTCCAAGTTTCTATTTCTTTGTTAGAAAGATTGTGAAAAAAGGATTTCTACCTCTATATCGTAAAAGTATTCTGACTTTAGTGCTATTGCCTCTAGTCATTGGCCTTGTAGGAGTGTTAATTGGTTTTGAGCAATTCTTTACTCTTTTCCATCAGATTCTCTTTGTGGGAGATGATACCTGGCTTTTTGATCCAGCAAAGGATCCCGTTATTTGGATTTTGCCAGAGACTTTCTTTCTCCATGCCTTTTTACTTTTCTTTGCTTTGTATGAAGGAATGTTTGGTTTCCTTCTTGCTAAAGCTTCAAGGAAATAGTGGAAAAAATTCTGTATTTTTAATAAAAAACGAGAGAAGTTGCTCGACTCCCTATTTATTGTTAGGTTATCCTAAAGATAAACTTGCAAAGCAGGAGATTTTTGCAGAAAACAGTCTATTTTCTATGAAAAAATAGGCTTTTTTTCTAAAAATACCTAGTCAAGCGCTTTATTTTTTTGTATAATAGAAATAGCAAGTATAGATAAAAGAAGAGAAAAGCATGATTACACTATTTTTATCACCGAGTTGTACATCATGTCGTAAGGCAAAGGCTTGGTTAGAGACGCATAAAGTGCCCTTTCAAGAGCATAATATTATGACTAGTCCTTTAACAAGAAAAGAATTACAACATATTCTTTCCTTGACCGAAAATGGTACTGATGACATCATTTCAACTCGTTCAAAAATTTTTCAAAAATTGGATATTGATGTAGAGAGTATCTCAGTATCGGAGTTGCTTCAGTTGATTGAGCAATATCCTAGTCTTTTGCGTCGCCCAATTATTATAGATACAAAACGCATGCAGATCGGTTTTAATGAAGATGAGATTCGTGCTTTTCTCCCTCGTAGTTACCGTAAACAAGAATTGAAAGAAGCAACATTGAGAGCTGGTATAGGATAGATGAACAAACAGTATAGTTACCCACTAGATTTGTCGTGGAGCACTGAAGAACTTGCTTCAGTGCTTTCTTTTTTTAATGATGTTGAAGCTGCCTATGAAGACAAGGTAGAAGCTAAAAAACTGCTAGATTCCTACAAGAAATTTAAGTCTGTGGTTCCGAGCAAAAGCGAAGAAAAACGCTTAGGTCGCGAATTTGAGACAGCGAGCGGTTATTCCTTCTATCATGCAGTTCAATTAGCAAAAGAAAAAAGAGAAGGGAAGATTTCTCTTGGAAACTAAATTTGAATTTGCCAAACAGATTGTGCAGGAAGCTGCAGATTACATTTTGGCCCACATGCAAGAAGATTTGCAGGTCGAGCGAAAATCTTCACCTACCGACTTGGTGACGCGTTTGGATAAGGAAGTTCAGGATCTCTTGGTTGGTAGAATTTTAGCATCTTATCCAGAAGACTTGATTTGCGCGGAAGAGGGCTGTTTGCGTACGGCAGTCGGCCAGGGGAATGTTTGGGTGATTGATCCCATTGATGGTACCAATAACTTTGTCGCCCAGAAGGAAGATTTTGCCGTGATGTTGGCCTACTTTGAGAATGGGGTTGGGAAATTCGGTATCATTTATGATGTCATGAAAGGGGATTGTTACCATGGTGGTGGTGCCTTTCCTCCTTTTCGCAATAATGAGCCCTTACCGCCTTTTAAAAAGAAACCTCTTCAAGAATTTTTAGTTGCCGGTAACTCAGGTATGTTTGAAAGCAATGAGTGGGGCTTGGCGGATTTGGGTCGAGCAGCGTTGGGAGTCCGTGTCTATGGCAGTGCGGCTATTAGTTTTGCCAAGGTTTTATGTGGTCGTCTTCTGACTTATATTACCAACCTGCAACCATGGGATTACGCTGCGGCCAGTATCTTAGGGGAAAGTCTGGGTTATCGCCTTCTTACGGTATCGGGTGAGCCCGCTGATTTTAAAACGCGTCAGCCTGTCATGATGGTGCCAATCGAGATGCAAGAAGAGATTCAGTCTTATATCTACGAAAGGAAAGAAAACTAAATGCAATTTCCAGAAGGATTTGTTGAAAAATATGAAGCGATACTAGAAGATGAGGCAAGAGACTTTCTTGCCTCTTTTAAACAAGAAGCGGTTTCGGCTTTTCGGGTCAATCCCTTAAAAGAAAGTCAGTTATCGTTTGCTGATGCTATTCCCAATACACCTTGGGGGTATTATGGCAAGGTCTCAGGGAAGTCACCAGAGCACGCGACAGGTCTCGTTTATTCTCAAGAGCCTGCAGCCCAAATGGTGGCTCAGGTAGCTCAACCAAGTCCTGGTATGAAGGTCTTGGACTTGGCGGCGGCTCCAGGTGGAAAATCCACTCAACTAGCAGCTTATCTGGCTAATCAGGGAGTCCTTGTCTCCAACGAAATTTCAAGCAAGCGTGCTAAGATTTTAGTGGAAAATATGGAGCGATTTGGAGCGACAAACGTTGTTGTGACTAATGAATCTGCTGACCGATTGGCCAAGGTTTTTAAAGGTTACTTTGATGTGATTGTCCTTGATGCACCTTGCTCGGGTGAAGGGATGTTTCGTAAGCAGCCCGATGCCATGGATTATTGGAGTACCGATTATCCTAGCCAATGTGCTAGTCTTCAAAGAGAAATTTTAGAAGATGCAGTGACCATGCTTGCAGAAGGTGGCCGTTTGGTCTATTCTACCTGTACTTGGGCACCTGAAGAAAATGAAGAAATCGTCCACTGGTTACTGGATACTTATGATTTTGAACTGCTTCCAGTCGAGCATGTGAACGGTATGGTAGCAGGAATTAACCTTCCTGAAACGGCGCGGATGTATCCTCATCATTTCAAGGGAGAAGGCCAGTTTGTTGCCCACCTGCAGTTTAAGGGACAAAATCCCGCACCTAAATTCAAAGCTAGCAAAAGCAATCTCAGTCGGGAACAGCAGAACTTGTGGCATGATTTTGTTCAAAAATACTTGCGAGTCAATCTAACTGGTATCTTGCAAACTTTTGGAGACCAGCTCTATCTCTTGCCAGAGATGCTACCTAATCTAGGGAAACTCAAAATTGCCCGAAATGGGCTCCATCTGGGTACTTTTAAGAAGAAACGCTTCGAACCAAGCTTTGCTCTCGGATTAGCCTTGAAACCAAGCCAAGTAAAACAAAGTGTCGAAATCAATGATAAGGACTTTGTAAAATATGTGGCTGGTGAGACTGTTCAATTGTCTGAAGCTCGACCAAATGGTTGGTACCAAGTTCTGGTTCAAGGAAACGGATTAGGCTTTGCCAAGGTAACGGGAAATGTTTTGAAAAATTATTATCCAAAAGGACTCAGATTCAGGTGAAAAAGCTAGTCAAAGAGCCTATTCTATGTTATAGTGGAAGTATGAGTTTTTTCTGATAGTCTTTCATTATTACTTATATTATACGATGGAATTGTCCGCTCCTAAGAATGACTAGATAAAATAAAGCGGGACAATCATTGATGATAATTAGATGATCAGGACAAACGGAAGAAATCAGAACATTTATCATTATGTTCAAGGAGAATAACAGTGAAAAAAAGAAAAAAGCTCGTCATGTCTCTTGCAGCTCTTTTGATGGCAGGTTCTCTAGCAGGATGCGCTAGCTGGATTGATCGTGGAGAATCCATGACAGCCGTTGGTTCAACTGCTCTTCAGCCTCTTGTCGAAGCGGCAGCAGATGAATTTGGTTCTAGAAACATCGGAAAAACAGTCAATGTTCAAGGTGGAGGATCGGGTACAGGCCTATCTCAAGTCCAGTCTGGAGCAGTTGACATCGGGAACTCTGACGTCTTTGCAGAGGAAAAAGAAGGAATCGATGCTTCAGCTCTGGTAGACCACAAGGTTGCAGTGGCTGGTCTTGCAGTGATTGTAAACAAGGAAGTGGATGTTGAAAATCTCACAACCGAGCAACTTCGCAAAATCTTTACAGGTGAAGTGACCAACTGGAAAGAAGTTGGGGGCAAAGACCTGGCCATTTCAATCATCAACCGAGCAGCAAGTTCTGGTTCACGAGCGACGTTTGATACGGTGGTTATGAATGGCCAAGCGGCAATGCAGAGTCAAGAACAGGATTCTAACGGGATGGTCAAGTCCATTGTATCCCAAACCCCTGGAGCCATTTCTTACCTGGCTTTTGCCTATGTAGATGACTCCGTGAAAAGCATGAAACTGAATGGGTATGAACCTACATCTGAGAATGTAACGACCAACAACTGGCCTTTGTGGTCTTATGAACATATGTACACACTTGGTCAGCCAAATGAGTTAGCTGCTGAATTCCTGAATTTCGTCCTCTCAGATGAAGCCCAAAATGGAATTGTTAAGGGCATGGGCTATATCTCTATCAATGAAATGAAAGTCCAAAAGGATGCTTCAGGTACCGTTACAGCAGTAGAAGGAGGTCAATAATGAATCAAGAAGAATTATCAAAAAAATTACTCTCTCCTTCAAAGAACTCTCGCCTTGAGAAGTTTGGTAAAGGTTTGACCTTCACTTGCCTTTCTTTGATTGTTATCATTGTGGCCATGATTTTGATTTTTGTAGCCCAAAAAGGCTTATCGACCTTCTTTGTCAATGGGGTCAACATCTTTGATTTCCTTTTTGGACAAACTTGGAATCCTTCAGGGAAACAATTTGGTGCCCTTCCGATGATTTTGGGCTCCTTTATTGTGACGATTTTATCAGCCCTCATCGCAACTCCCTTCGCTATTGGTGCTGCAGTCTTTATGACAGAAGTCTCACCAAAGGGTGCAAAAATTTTGCAACCAGCCATTGAACTCCTCGTCGGTATTCCTTCAGTAGTCTATGGATTTATCGGTTTGCAAGTTGTGGTGCCTTTTGTCCGTGGCGTCTTTGGTGGAACTGGTTTTGGGATCTTGTCAGGGATTTTCGTTCTCTTTGTCATGATCCTACCAACTGTAACCTTTATGACAACAGACAGCTTGCGTGCTGTTCCTCGTCATTACCGTGAAGCTAGTTTAGCTATGGGAGCCACTCGTTGGCAAACCATCTGGCGTGTGACCTTGAAAGCAGCACGTTCAGGTATTTTCACTGCAGTGGTCTTTGGGATGGCGCGTGCCTTCGGTGAAGCCCTTGCTATTCAGATGGTTGTCGGAAACTCAGCAGTTATCCCAACCTCGTTAACAACACCAGCTGCGACCTTGACATCTGTATTGACTATGGGTATAGGAAATACCGTCATGGGAACGGTTGATAATAACGTTCTCTGGTCACTGGCCTTGGTATTGCTCTTGATGAGTTTGGCCTTTAACAGTGTGATTAAATTGATTACGAAAGAAAGAGGAAAGAAAAACTATGCACGCTAAGAAATTAGATAAACTTGCAACAGCTGTCCTCTATACCATCGCGGGTATCATCGTTGCCATCTTGGCATCCTTGATTCTCTATATCTTGGTGAGAGGGTTACCGCATATCTCTTGGTCTTTCTTGACTGGGAAATCCTCCTCTTATCAAGCAGGTGGGGGTATCGGAATTCAGCTCTACAATTCCTTCTTCCTTTTGGTCATTACCTTGATCATTTCTGTTCCGCTATCTATGGGTGCTGGTGTTTTCCTCGCTGAGTATGCCAAAAAAGGACCTGTGACTAATTTTATTCGTACCTGTATTGAGATTTTGTCTTCTCTACCATCAGTCGTTGTGGGTCTCTTTGGTTACTTGATCTTTGTAGTCCAGTTTGAGTATGGATTTTCAATCATTTCAGGTGCCTTGGCCTTGACAGTCTTTAACCTTCCTCAGATGACTCGAAATGTTGAGGACAGTTTAAAACACGTTCACCATACACAACGTGAGGCTGGTCTGGCCCTTGGAATTTCTCGTTGGGAGACTGTGGTCCATGTCGTCATTCCAGAAGCCCTTCCAGGTATCGTAACGGGTGTTGTCTTGGCATCTGGCCGTATCTTTGGTGAGGCCGCCGCTCTTATCTATACGGCAGGACAATCCGCTCCAGCCCTTGACTGGTCTAACTGGAATGTCCTCAGTGTTACCAGCCCTATCTCAATCTTCCGACAAGCAGAAACCCTAGCTGTCCACATCTGGAAGGTCAACAGTGAAGGAACCATTCCTGATGCTACCATTGTATCTGCTGGTTCTGCCGCCGTGCTCCTCATCTTTATCTTGATTTTTAACTTTGGAGCTCGCAAACTCGGAAGCTATTTACACAAGAAATTAACCGCTGCCTAAAGGAGAAGCCATGTCAAAATATAACTGGGATGAAAAGCATATCATCACTTTCCCTGAAGAAAAAGTGGCCCTCTCTACTAAGGATTTACATGTTTACTATGGTAAAAATGAATCCATCAAGGGCATCGATATGCAATTTGAAAAAAATAAAATTACAGCCTTGATTGGTCCTTCTGGATCTGGGAAATCTACCTATCTTCGCAGTCTCAATCGGATGAATGATACCATTGATATTGCCAAGGTCACAGGTCAAATCCTCTACCGAGGGATTGACGTCAACCGTCCAGAAATCAATGTCTATGAGATGCGCAAGCATATCGGAATGGTCTTCCAACGTCCAAATCCATTTGCTAAGTCTATTTACCGCAACATCACTTTTGCTCATGAACGTGCAGGTGTTAAGGACAAGAAAGTACTTGATGAAATTGTAGAAACCTCTCTAAGACAGGCTGCCCTTTGGGATCAGGTCAAAGATGACCTTCACAAATCAGCCTTGATGCTTTCTGGAGGTCAGCAGCAACGTCTCTGTATCGCTCGTGCCATCTCTGTCAAGCCAGATATCCTCTTGATGGATGAACCTGCTTCAGCCTTGGATCCGATTGCGACAGCCCAGCTGGAAGAAACCATGTTGGAATTGAAGAAGGACTTTACCATCATCATCGTTACCCACAGTATGCAACAGGCTGCGCGTGCAAGTGACTACACAGGATTTTTCTACTTGGGTGATTTGATTGAGTACGATAAGACATCCAATATTTTCCAAAATGCTAAGTTACAGTCAACCAATGACTATGTAACGGGACACTTTGGTTAGAAAGGAAACGGTATGTCAGAAGCGATTTTACAGGTGTCAGACCTGTCCGTTTATTACAATAAAAAGAAGGCCTTGAATAGTGTTTCCCTTTCTTTCCAACCTAAGGAAATAACGGCCTTGATTGGTCCTTCTGGATCAGGAAAGTCCACCCTGCTCAAAGCCATCAACCGCATGGGCGATCTAAATCCTGAGGTGACAACAACTGGATCAGTGGTCTATAATGGTCACAATATCTACAGCCCCCGTACCGATACGGTTGAATTGCGTAAGGAAATTGGTATGGTCTTTCAACAGCCCAATCCCTTCCCTATGTCTATCTACGAAAATGTTGTCTATGGCCTACGTATCAATGGGGTTAAGGATAAACATGTTTTGGATGAAGCAGTAGAAAAAGCCTTGCAACGTGCTTCTATCTGGGATGAAGTAAAGGATCGTTTGCATGATTCGGCCATTGGTCTCTCTGGTGGACAACAACAACGTGTTTGTGTTGCTCGTGTCCTAGCAACCAGTCCCAAAATTATCCTCTTAGATGAACCAACTTCAGCTTTGGATCCTATTTCTGCAGGTAAGATTGAGGAAACCTTGTATGGTCTGAAAGATAAATACACCATGCTCTTGGTAACGCGTTCGATGCAACAAGCCTCACGTATCTCTGATAAAACAGGATTTTTCCTAGATGGGGATTTGATCGAGTTTAATGATACGAAGAAGATGTTCCTAGAGCCACAAAACAAGGAAACAGAAGATTATATTACAGGAAAATTTGGATAAGGAGTTGAATGATGTTACGATCTCAATTTGAAGAAGATTTGGAGAAATTGCACAACCAGTTCTATGCTATGGGACAAGAAGTGCTCTCACAGATCAATCGTACAGTGCGTGCCTTTGTTACGCATGACCGTGATTTGGCAAAAGAAGTCATCGAAGACGATGCAGAAGTAAATGAATATGAAGTGAAGTTGGAAAAGAAATCATTTGAAATGATCGCCCTCCAACAACCTGTTTCGCAAGACCTTCGTACCGTCTTGACCGTTCTCAAGGCAGTGTCAGACGTGGAACGCATGGGAGATCATGCAGTGTCTATCGCTGAGGCGACCATTCGTATGAAGGGGGAGCAACGTATCCCTTCTGTTGAAGAAGAAATCAAAAAGATGGGACGCGACGTGAAAAATTTCGTCGAAGCAGCCCTAGATCTCTATCTCAACGGTTCTGTGGATCAAGCCTACGAAGTAGCGGCGATGGATGAAAAAATCAACCATTACTTTGATAGCATCCGAGATTTGGCAACAGAAGAAATTAGGAAAAATCCTGAAGCTATAGTTACAGGCCGTGATTACTTCCAAGTCATTTCTTTCTTGGAACGTATTGGAGACTACGCAAAAAATATCTGTGAATGGGTTGTTTACTTTGAAACAGGTAAGATTGTCGAATTATAAGAAACGGTTTAAATATACAGAAGAAAAGGCTGATTAAAATAAATCAGTCTTCTTTTTTATGAAAAGAATTGTTTTACAATCAAAATCTCTAAAAGGGTTGACAACTATTTTTAAAAGAGTTATAATTATTCAGAATTAACAGAAAGGTCGTTTATTTATGAAGTTTAAGAAATGGATATTAGTTGTGTGTAGTATGCTTGCCAGCATGATTTTAGTAGCTTGCCAGTCAGGAACGGATAGTTCCCAGTCTGCTGTGGATGCTATCAAACAAAAAGGGAAGCTAGTTGTGGCGACTAGCCCAGACTATGCGCCGTTTGAATTCCAAGCCTTGGTAGATGGTAAAAACCAAGTGGTTGGTGCAGATATTGATATGGCTCAAGCAATTGCAGACGAGCTTGGGGTTAAACTTGAAATCTCTAGCATGAGTTTTGACAATGTCTTGACCAGTCTTCAAACTGGAAAGGCTGACTTGGCCATAGCAGGAATTAGTGCTACAGATGAGAGAAAGGAAGTCTTTGACTTTTCAATCCCTTACTATGAAAATAAGATGAGTTTCTTGGTTAGAAAAGCCGATTTAGACAAATACAAGGATCTTACAAGCCTCGCAAGTGCCAATATCGCAGCTCAAAAGGGAACTGTGCCAGAAACCATGGTCAAGGAACAATTGCCAAATGCCCAGTTGACATCCTTGACCAATATGGGGGAAGC